>NZ_JAMBMW010000024.1:0-22912 GCF_024208055.1 Candidatus Nebulibacter yamunensis | reverse complement strand
TTTCCTTACATTCACTTTACCTCAAATACAGATGGTATCTTAAAATTCCAGTATCGCTGTAATGCTTTGTTGTAAAGAGTAGTTGTTTTACGTTGATCAATGCTAACACCAAGTAATTTTGTCGTATAAATTATTAAGGTAAATTGACGGGTGCTCACGTTGTTGTATTTAGCCTTGATTACTAAAGTTGCTTTTTGTGATTTTTCATAGGATCATGATTCATTTAATAACACCTGTTGCAAAAAATATATAAATATTTATGATGTGCTTTATTATTTATCGATAGCTGTTTAGGTCAATAATGAGCTTACCATCACTAGGAGCAGTCGCTAAAGCAAGCCTTTATACGATTGAAGAACTATATGGCAGTAGAGATGTTTTTGTATTCAACTACTCGGTAAAAATACTGCAAGGTCAGTTAACGCAAATAGAGCGTTTTTTGCATGAAAAGTTAAGCTCTATTCAAGTGAAACAATATGCTTACTTAGGCGAAATTTTCACACGAACAAAGCTAAGCTCAATGAGTTTGAAACTACCTTTGCATGAGTCAGGGCAACAGTATAACTCGCAGTTAGAAAATGTTGATGTGATGTACGTCAAAGACTTCCAAACTGATGTTCTTTATTTTTGTTTAAGCGAGGTATTACTTAAGCAAAAAGCGCAATATATTTCATCATATTGTATAGAAAAAAATGTATTGCCGCGCTTTTATGGGCACGATGAGACAAATGGGGTTTATGCATTTCATACCGTATTAGAACAGCTAAGCAAAGATAAAAAATATCAACATCGTATCAACACCTTACAAACATCTTATCAAGCATTTTGGCAACATTCAGCGATTACCCGTAACAACCTGGTGATGTCACACGTGAAACAAATCAATGAAACTGGATTCAAAGTTTTTTAATAAAAAACATAATGAAACATTATTTGTCGTAATAAATAAACTTTCAGGAGGATAGCAATGACAAAATATGAAGGAATGAAAATCAATATCGATGGCATTTTTACTTCAACACCCAAGAGTGTTTATATGACTTTAGCGCAGAAAAATGGCTATTATATCCCAAGTTATCAACGTCCGTTTGCTTGGGATGGTGATGGCAAAACAAATATGGGTGATCTCTTTAATAGTCTTAAAGAAGGCATGTTTTCAGATGATTTATTCGCATTAGTATTTTTTGGTGCAATTGTGCTAGTTGAAGATAATAATAGCAATTTGGACGTTGAACCTTGTGATACAAGAGCTATGCCCTCTCAGGTCTCTGTTGTGGTAGACGGTCAGCAACGCTTAACAACATTTACCCTCCTGGCTTCAAGAATTTATCAAAGACTTAACAAACTTAGCAAGAAGCTCAAAGAAGATAGACGCTATTTTGAAAATCTAGAAGATGATAAATGTGAAAATCGAGTCATGATTCTTGACCTATATTACGGTATTACAGCATGTATTGGTACTATTACAGGAGCCACTCATGACATTTGCCGCTTCACAGTTGCTGAAGGGGATGAAAAAGAGAATCCATTTTGTGTTTATCCACGCATTATTCGCATGTATGACGACTGTTGGTCAACTTCTGAGTCCAAAGTGCTTTATAATTCTGATGTTGCTTCTTATTTATTTAATTATCGTCAATCTGATTATGGTTATAATGGGAATTTAAAGTCATTTTTTAAAATTATTGATCAGGAAATAAATGACATTTTGCAGTCCGAAGAAATGACAGAAGCTTTCTTGCGACCTGACAGTCATTTATATGAATATTTGCAACGATTCGAGTTGTCTGCCATCACAAATCCTCATTTGCCTATTAAAGGAGAAAAGCTTAAACACTTAAAAGAAATCGTTGCTCTTTTTTATTTAGCAGAGTTTGTACTTTACCGTTGTGCTTTCACAGTCATTAGTGTAACTAAGAACTCATATTCACATAATATTTTTCAGGCATTAAACACCACTGGTGAGCCGCTGAATGCTATTGACACATTTAAGCCAGAAGTCATTCGTTATGTTGGCTATCAAGACTATCAACAGTCAGTAGAGTATACTTTGTTTGAGCAAATACATGATTTGCTAAATTCCACGCAAAATAAAGGTAAAACAAAGACATTAGACAAATTTATTGTCGATCTTGGCTATATTTTAACGGGAAATAAGCAAAAGGTAAGCAAAAGCTTAAAGGCACAACGCCAGTTCTTAATTGATGAGTATTTTGCAATTTCCACTGAAAAGAAAGAGCAAAAAACACAGTTTGTTAAAAAAATTCGAGATCACTTATATTTCTGCTATAGCTTTGAAAATACCAATATGAATCAAGAAGGCAGTATCTACCTTGATCTAGATGACAAAACCAAACTGTTTTTGCATTACTTAGAAAAGGAACATTGGAACAATGTTCGTCCTCTGTTGAGTGTATTTCATCAGCATTCCAAAGAAGAATTTTCACAAGCGATTGTCTTATTGACAGCATTTTTTGTATTAACGCAGTTAAAGCTAGTTAATGCAGGAATTCCAAGTATTATGAACAGTTATTGGCGAGAGCATGTCTCTTGTGTCAATTTGTGCACACTAAAGAAATATTTACATGAAAAAGCCAATGAAAATAACCGGAATTTAGCTGACCAAACAGCATGGCAGCAAAGAGTCGCACAAAACGATATTAACAATTCTAAGTCATATATTTTGGCAAAGCTGAGTTTCTTGGCAAGTTTTGCTGATCATCAGCTGCTAAGCTATGAAGCTTATGCAATGATTAAATCAAAGAAGGATAAAGAAGGTAAAAATAAAGATTATCGCTTTGAACTTACTGCATTAGGAGATTTTAATCATAATCATTTAGAGCGCTGGAGTAATACGACACTTGTTCCACTTGATGTTAACTGGCCAAAACAAAATTACATTGGTGATGGCGTTGAGAATTATAAAAAAGCCTTAGAGCAGGTTGAAGCAGATCGTTATTATATTTCATATGTAAAAGGCGAAACGAGCTTTGGTGATAAGCGTACATTATTGGAGCAGCGTATCAAACAACACTTGTTTGAAAAGTTTAAGTTATATAATGACGCAAGATACCTTGCTCAAGATAGCATTGAGAAAGAACAGTTACAGGCTGATGTGTGGTTGAGTAATGTTTATATGACTTTCTCTAATATATTGTGGCAAACAACTCATGAAAATACGCTTCTTCCATTGGAGACTGAAAGCTACGTTTGATCATAGTTTTGAACAAGTCAATACACTAAAGATTATACATCTGCAATTTAACTTCTTTATGGCAACATCTCCAATTTATGATGCTGAGTATTGGTGTCCCATAAGTCCTTATTTTCTTACACTTGAATAACAACGAACGTGATGATTCCTAAAAACCACAATGCTAAGCATTCCAATTAAAACATACAGGGAAACATTTACTTGGGTCAAATCAAATGCTTGTAGCAGACTTAACACAATAATATTTATCACAGCGGCAAAAGAGGTTGATAAGGCAATTACCTGTCCTCTAACCTGATTTGGGTAGCGAATAAATATGTCCTTATTTGCAATTACATTTAACATAGGATTAATTAGTGTACATCCGACACCAAACGCTATGAGTAAATAAGGTGATGGAGCAAAAAGCATGCCTATCATGGCTATCATTACGACATAAGATAATATTCGATATATTTTTAGTTGATCACAATTTCGCATAACTCTCTTACTCACCAGTAAATTGCTTATAATAGAACCTAGTGTCAGCATCAGCCAAAATAAGGAAATTAACAAGCTTGAAGCATTAAACTTGGAAATCAATAAGTTTTGACCTACATATAACACAGGGTAAGCAAAAATACCTGTTGAAACTAAAATCCAAAAAAAATGTCTATTTTGTGCAAGAAATTTTAGTGTAACCTTCTTAACTTCTCTTATTCCAGCCAAGGATGCTTCATAGGTAATAAAAAATAAAAGTATAACTTCACATATATAGCCAAGTACCTCCACAAAAAATGCATAATATCCCAAACACCCAAAAAGGATGGGTCCAATGCTAAAACCAATCGCCTTACCAATCATATTAATTGCATTAAACCTTGCCATTCCTTCTTCGCAACGCTCATACACTTCCTTAATTATATTTCCTTGCCACACTTTACGAGCGGGCTCTTCCATATATAACATTAGCCACAGACAGCAGCTTGCAATATAAAACATAGCTACTGAGGTAGTAAAGTCTAAGTTTATTAACCACAAAAGCGATATAATTGCACCTATGCTTGACAGTATACTTATTATTTTGCGGCTATAACAATCCACAACATATTTAGATAGGAAAGGTGCAACAACACCAATTATCTGACTTGTAATCAGCATAAAAGCAAAGTGTTGAGCATCACCCGTCAGTTTAACAAGCAAATAAGGTATCCCACTCCACGTGGCGGCAGCTCCTACGTAAGCAAAAGTTGATGCGATATTAATAAGGTATAAATCTCGCTTAGTGTAGATTTTCATGTAGCACCCCAGCTTGGACTAACTCAGTAATATTTACTTTTTCTACATCGATTCTCTGTACACGAAGAAAAGATTGCAAAATGCTGCGTGAAACGTTATTTTTTCTGATTTGCGCAATATGAAAAAGCACCTCAAACAGCTGACGACTAGTGTAAAGAAAAATTTTAAATAAATCACTGCGAGAATTGCTCAAATGAAAAAATAACGTTTACAAAGGAAAAGACTAGAGAATGGATTGTATTATGAACTTTTATGTCGAATTGATGTTTTTTAGTATCATTCTGAATTTGTTTTCCCTAAACTATTGCAAAATTATTTGAATCAGATTTGTCATGAAACTATCAGGGTTTACTTTTTTACGCAATGCCGAAGAGTTGTGTTTTCCCTATGTTCAATCTATTTTATCGATTTTACCGATTTGTGATGAATTTATTATTGCGCTTGGAAAATCTCAAGATAAAAGTCCTGATATTCTGTATCAGTTAACCAAAGACAATCCAAAAATTAAAATTATTGAAACCATCTGGAATGAACTCATGCAGGTAAAAGGATATACTTATGCCCAGCAAAAAATGATTGCTCAATTTGCTTGTACTGGTGATTGGCTTTTTTATCTAGAAGGAGATGAAATTGTTCACGAAAAGGATTTAGATGATATTCAAAAGGCTTTGCAACAGTACAAAAACGATCCAGAAGTCGAAGCATTGGCTTTTCATTATTATCATTTTTATGGTAATACTAACACTTATTTAGCGTCACCAACTTGGTATCGCTACGCACCTAGAGTCATTAAAGCAAGTGTTAGAAGTTATGCACCAGATGGTTTGTACTGGTTGGTATTGGATCCTAAAAAATCCAATCGTATTGGGCGTTATCCCAAGGCAAAACTATTGGATAATTATATCTATCATTATGGTTGGGTGCGTCCTGAATCTGCAATGAGTAAGAAGATTAGCCAGGTCAATAAGCATTGGGGAAAATCAGAAGGTTTTGACTCGAAATACAGCGATATCGATCCCAAAATCCTGATGAAGTTTGTTGGGACACATCCTAAAATTATTGAAGGATTTTTTCCACAGCAAGAGGAAATTTTTCAAGCCAATACTCATCATATATTGACCAAAAAAGAAAAGCGTCAACGTTTTAAAATAAAGTTAGAAAAGCTTTTTGGTTTAGATTTAAGCCGTAAGTATTTTAAAAAAGTTTAACACAAACCTTTTGATCGTGATAAAAAGATCAGGTTATAGTGATTTTGTCAGTAACAGTGAAGTGAACGTTGCTTTAATTCTAAAGCATATTGGTAGTCATAAGTGGATAATAAGCTAGTAACGGTAATCTACGGCATGAATTACAGACTATAGATAATATTGAAATCAGTATTGAACTTAACCTGTCATTAATTTCCGTGATTGGTACAGCATAAAGGCGTTAGTGGTAAGTTGTTTAGTGTATTGTCTTATGATCATATTCATCTTTTCAGTCATAGCGCAAGTAGGCATAATATTCGCTTAATTAGTAAATAAAAAAATGCAAAGATGCTGATCAAAAGGATTTATGATCAAATTTTCCTTCAAACTTATAAGGATAATGTGATATGAAAGTGGCTGTAATTGGTAAAGGCAAAACGGGACAAGCCGTTATTGATTTATTGAAGGATAATGAAATAAGCGATATATTTGACTCTCAAAATTTGGTTACCGTGGAAAAGCTTAACAAGGCAGACGTTGCGATTGTCTTTGTTAATGCTGTAGCGCTACGTTCAATCTTACCCATTTTGCTTCAAAGTAAGGTTATGGTAGTGTGTGGATCAACTGGATTTGACTACACAGATGAAATTATTGATAGCGTTAACCAAAATGCCCAAACTTGGGTAGTAGCCAATAATTTTAGCTTGTCGATGGTATTGATTAAACAAATGCTTAGTACATTAGGCAATCTGCAAAACTTAGTGACAAATACCTCGTTTGCACTGTTGGAAACGCACCATATAGAGAAGCTAGATGCGCCAAGTGGAACGGCAATTTCATGGCAAAAATGGCTTAGCGTTGACAATTGCCCAATTGAATCTATTCGCAAAGAAGATGTAAAAGGTGAGCATAGGCTTGTAGTCAGCAACCCTTATGAAAAGATTGAATTAAAACATACCGCTCATGATAGAAGACTATTTGCACAAGGCGCGATATGGGTAGCGCGTTTTGTCTGTAAAAATGAATCACTCATCGGGTTTTATCAGTTTGATGAATTAGTAGGAGGTGTCTTATGACAATAAATTTAAATAATATTTTATATACAGCGGTTGTCACTCCAATGTTAGATGGAGGGAAAATCGACTTTGTAAGCTTTGAAAGATTATTAAGACAGCAAGAAGATGCTGATTGTGGCGTATTAATTTTGGGTAGTACAGGTGAAGCATTGGCACTTACTTTTACCGAGCAGTGTCAAGTCGTAGAATTTACTTGTGCTTTAAACCTAAACGTCCCACTTTTAGTTGGAGTAGGTGGTTATCAGCTACCACAACAAGTACAGTGGTTGGATTTCTGTAACCAGCAGAAAATAGATGGTTATTTAATAGTAACACCCATTTATGCTAAACCAGGAACACAAGGGCAAATTGCCTGGTTTAATACACTGTTGGATCGTTCTCAAAAACCTTGTATGCTGTATAACGTTCCTTCTCGCACAGGAGTTAATTTATGCTTTCAGGCGTTTGATGCATTAAAAGAGCATCCCAACCTATGGGCATTAAAAGAGGCTTCTGGTGATATTGAACGTTTCAAACGCTATGTTGAGATCGCATCTTCAGTGGCTGTATATAGTGGAGAGGATGCAATGATGCCAGAACTAGCACAGGTTGGCGCCAAAGGCTTGGTATCAGTTGTATCCAATCTTTGGCCTATCGAAACTAAATGCTACGTTACAGCTGCTTTAGCAGGTAAGATCACAAATGAAGAACAAAGCTTGTGGCAAACAGCAGCTAAGGCCTGTTTTAGTGTGGCAAATCCGATTCCCGCAAAAGTTTGGCTTGCTCACACTAATAAAATTGCAAGCAATACTTTAAGAGCGCCTTTAGTGGCAAGTGAGCTTACTGGCTTGGCACAACTTAGTGAAGCTGATGAAATACTTAAGGCATATTACACAGCTGTAGTATAAAAACAAACTGAGGACAACATGAACTGGGAACAAGTTTTAGCAGATTTACAAACAGGTAAACTAAGGTCAGCCAGCCGAAAAGATAATGGTGATTGGCAGGTAAATATTGAGGTCAAACAAGCGATTCTAGAGGCGTTTAAAGCTGGAAAAAATAAAGATTTTGACGCAGCATATCATGGGTTTGTTGATAAGCATAATTTGCCACCTAGGCTTTTTAGCGTTAAGGATGGTATACGTATGGTACCAGGAGGATCAGCTGTCAGAAGAGGTGCCTATATTGCACCATCGGTCGTAATTATGCCTCCTTCTTATGTTAATACAGGTGCGTATGTTGATGAAAATACGATGCTTGACAGTCACGTATTGGTTGGCTCATGTGCACAAATTGGTAAATACGTTCACTTATCAGCAGGCGTCCAAATAGGAGGTGTATTAGAACCAATCGGTATGAATCCTGTGATCATAGAAGATTATGTTTTTGTTGGTGCTGGAGCGATTATTGTTGAAGGAATAGTAATTGGTAAACGCGCAGTAATTGCACCATCAGTGGTACTATCAAAAGGAGTTAACGTTTACGACTGTGTCAATGAAAGGATCTTAGATAAAAGTGAAAAAATCCCAGAGGGTGCGGTTGTGATCCCTGGTACACGCCCATTGTTACAACCTTGGGCAAAGGAAAATAGCTTGCAAGCGGCTTGTCCGATTATTGTAAAATATCGTGACGATAAGAGTGATCAAGCACTAAGCCTAGAGGAGGCATTGCGCTAATGTTTGATCTTAAGTTGCATGAACCATATTTGCAAAGCTTAGTCCAACAGATTGATGCACCATTTTTTTACTATGACTTAGATGTGCTGGCATCACATATCAAAAAGCTTAGTTCTCTTCCTGTTAAGCTTTGGTATGCATTAAAGGCCAATCCACTATCTTGCATTATTCAAACACTAGCCACTGAAAAAATGTGCTTTGATGTTGCAAGTATCGGTGAGCTTGAGCAGGTGTTAGCTCAGGGTGTTCTGTCTCAGCGTATTCTTCACACAGGACCTGCTAAATCCTATGTACAGCTTATGTATTTTATTGATAGAGGTGTTCGTGTTTTTGTGATAGAGAGCATTCAGCAATTGGTTGACTTAACGAACATTGTGAATCAAAAAAAGGTTGACGTACAAGTCTTATTGCGGGTGCAGCTTAAGTGGGCTTTGAGCGAAAAAAATGTTTTAGGTGGCAAATGTATCACCCCGTTTGGATTGCCACCACAAGATTGGGTAGATTATTTTAAGCAAAATAAACAACGAAGTCATTATGTTGATATCATCGGCTTTCATTGCTTTCAATGGGGCAATGTTTTATCTAAAGACAAGCTTGAACAGATTTGGTTTACGATTTCTAAAACGCTTAATATGCTTGCAGACGAGATTAACATAAATTTACGAGTGCTTGACCTAGGTGGTGGATTAGGTGTTCCATATACTCAATTACAAGTCCCTTTAGTATTAAAAGATATTGAAATATTATTGAAAAATTTAATCAATAGTTATCCAAAGCTTCAGTTTTGGCTTGAATTAGGTCGTTACGCAGTAGCTGAATGTGGTGTTTATTTGACACGCGTTGTTGATCGTAAACAAATCTATGGTAAAACTTTACTTGTTGTTGAGGGAGGGAGTCAGCATTTGCTTAGACCTGCCATTACTGGGGAAGCATTTCCAACAACTCTATTACGCCAAAGTTTTGCTAAGCTCATACCTATTCAGGTGCATGGTTCGTTATGTACCAATTTAGATCAGCTTGGACAAATTCAGTTACCAGATGATGTGAATATAAATGATTACTTGGTATTTCATACAACAGGTGCTTATGGTTTTACTGAAAGTATGCCTTTTTTTTTATGCCACAAGCTACCTGCTGAGGTGGTTTTTAATAAGGGTCACATTAGGATAATAAGACAAACAAAAAACGCACAGAGTTGGTTAGTATGAGTGGATATGAATATATTTCAGAACAAAAAATAAAAGTAGGTGAAAATGCTGCTGGTGAGGCAATAGAGGTGACTAAGCTTGTTATAAAAGGCGGTGATTCTGCTGCCAAAAAAGTTTATATTCAAGCAAGCATGCACGCATCAGAAATTCAGGGTAATGCCGTTATTTTGGTACTTCTCAAGTATTTTAAAAATAAGCAACCTTTAGGCGATATTACAATTATTCCACAATGCAACCCGATTGGACGCGATATGCTCATAGGTGCAGGTCACCAGGGTCGGTTTGATTCAACAAATGGCGATAATTGGAACCGTTATTACTTTAAACCTGATATTAATTACCATGATTTTGCTAAAACACATCTTAAAAGTGATATGAAAGTTTATAAACAGGCTTTGCGTGAAGTGTTATATCAACAAATTGATCAAGCTTTAGCAAATCAATATATGCTATCACGCGCTAAACGCTTAAACTACACGATGCAAAAACATGCGCTTGAAGCAGATATTATTCTAGATTTACATACCGATACGCATTCAATTGATTATCTTTATAGCCCTGCATATGCAAAAAACAGCGCCGAGAAATTTGGTTTTAAGCATGTGTTTTTAATCGAAAACAAATGCAATGGTGCGTTAGACGAAGCAGGGTTTTATCCTTGGTGGAGTCTACAAAGAGCGTTTGGTGAATTAGGTAGAAAAGAAGTTGTTGGCGTTGAAAGTTTCACACTTGAGTTAGGTTCAGAAGAATTAATCAATAGTCAAAAAGCACAAATGCAAGCATTGCGCATTCTAAACTACCTAGCTCATCACAAAGTTGTTCAGCCATATTCAGATAGTAGCAATGCCCTATCAAGTCGTGTTACCTTTCATAACGAAGATAACTTCAAAGCACTGCATGCGCTATATGGTGGTTTATATGAATGGTTTATTGCACCAGGAGACGTTATTAAAAAAGATCAACTGGTTGGTAGATGCCTTAAAATGTCGAGTCAAACAGCCATCTCTATTTCTTTTCCATTTAATGGACTTGTTATCAGCATTAATGCAAAAGGTGCATTACAACAAGGAAGTCATTTGTTGAATGTAGTTTTATAGTATTTCACGACTAACCTTACGCAAATGGTATCGCCGTTATTTAAAAATGTGGAATTTAGTTTAGTTGATTAAAGCAAAAGAAGTTCTGCTGCTTATGATTACTAACGCTTATCAAAAACCAATTCAAGAGCTACTCAAATGAAAAAACATCCTGTACAAACATAAATTTCAAAAAAATAACTTGTATTATCCAAAAAATTAGGCATAATGCCTTTTATCTTCTTTAAAGAAGATAGAGTTCTCAGATGATCATGGGACTTGAGTCATTTCCTTGCTAGTTGAGTAAATCCTTTTCATGCAGGGAGGGGTGTTTAGCATTAAGGTATGGGGGTGACCTTAATAATGACTCCGATCAATCATATCAATTATTGAATTTTGTTGCAATAGTTTTGTTGCACAAATTTTTATTTCAAGTTAGAATTTTTTTATGTATGAGTTAGTTAATTAGAATTTTTTTATGTATGAGTTAGTTAAAGTGAACTTGAGTGTGAATATGAAAATTGAAACTTTAAAAGTGAATGCAATTGATGGTTATAAAAAATTAAATATTATTGGAACGAACCTTAAAATTTACATGTATCAAAAGAATGTTAATAGTGTTGAGTTGAGTAAAGAACTTGGACTGTCGACAGGAACAGTGAGTAAAATTGTCAACGGTAAATGTAATCCAACCATATTAACTTTATTAGCCATAACCAATTATCTGGGTATTACGATTGAGAATTTATTAACGGAACAACATACTAGAGTCGAAAAATCATACGACATGTTATTTCCTAACATAGGACTAAAGTTATCTCAATGATGGGGTAAAATGTGCCATCAAAAACTCGATCAAAGCTATATCTATAGTTTAAGACAAAGTAAGATGATCAGTATCAATCTTAGCTAAGATCAACCTTTTTATTGAACAGATGATAAATCTTTTATATTTAGCTTTTATCTGATTTAAGTTGTATGACTTGCATAAATATCAAAACGACTACTTTTTGCTATAAGTTGGCTGGTGGGTCTTTTCCCAACTAAGAATTCGCCTAAGCGTGGGCGCTTAACGACAATTTTTTTTGCAAAGAAGCTTTGCGCAAAAAGAAAAAGAGCATCATTATTTTGCTCATCAATACCAACAAGTTGATGAAGTAATTGCATGTTTTTTTTAACCTTAGCACTTTTAAGTCGTTCAGGAAACATCGGATCAAGATAGATAACGTCATAAGCTTGATGTGATAAATCAAGTGTGGCAAAATTTATAGCGTTTGCAAAATAAAGTCTAATTCGACTAGCTGAATCTTGTAGTTTTATATCTTGTTGAGCACGAATTAAACCATCATTGACAAGCAGAAAAACATAAGGATTTTGCTCAATAGCAGTGATATGGTGACCGCGTGAAGCAAGACAAAAACTATCTTGTCCTAAGCCTGCTGTCATATCAAGGATGGAAAGTTGAGTTTTACGCTTGCCTTCAACAGCTTTGACTAAATCAAGCTTAGCAGCATTCGTTTTAATGCGATTTTGAATTTCAACATTCGCAAAATCAACGCAAAGTGTGAGCTTAGAGCTGGTGTGGCATAGAGTCAGTTTTTGATCGATATAAGTTAAGTAAAATCCACTTTGAAGTTGAGTGCTCAAAGTATGAACGTAGATACTTTGAGGTACTTCAATATAGTTGTTATCCTTTGGTAAGTAATAAACTGTGTTCATCATTACTCAACTCCTAGTCACTTTAACGCATACATATAAACACTCACAATATTAACTGCTTGCCAACTTAAATCAGCTGCTGTGATATAATGATATTCAACTTCGCTTTCATATTTTAAGGCAATTATAAGATTTATAAATAACGTTTGACTATAAGAATTAACTTTCATCCTCATCCACCCCATATATGACAACATTTTTCTGTCCGCTTTACCACTTATGACATCTGGAATGCCTGAATAGCACTTGAACGATTCTCAAGCTTAACTGATTTAGAGATATACAACTTGATCATCGTAAATTTATCCGCTGTTCTGAACTTTCCTGTAGATAACATGGGTATATCTGATTATTTTGGTTAATTTCATACTGGTGATCATCAATTTATCTCAGCATTTTATACTAGGTTGGAACATACTCAATAGTTTCATTGGTTTATGTTTATCGTTGCCAATTTTTAACATTGTCCATCAAAGTGTCAGGATTCGAATAATTAAGATTTCCTTTTTGCGCGTGGATGGGTTTGATCATAAACGTTTGCAAGTTGTTGAAAATCTAAATGGGTATAGATCTGAGTTGTAGAAATATCGCTATGACCTAGTAAACTTTGTACTGCGACTAAATCTTTGGAAGATTCTAGTAAATGGCTTGCAAAAGCATGCCTTAACATGTGTGGGTGAATGTGTTTTGGAGCATGTTGCTTGGCAAATTTTTCAAATCGCTTTTGGACGTTTCTAGCGCTAATTGGTACACCTTGAAGGGTAGTGAAGATATAGTCATGGTCACAGTTGAGGGTTGCTCGCACGATAACCCATCTATTTAGCGCCAGTAATGCCTTTTCACCAAGTGGAACGATTCGTTCTTTATTACCTTTACCGATTACACGAATAAGCCTACGTGATAGATCAAGCTGCAAAAAGCTAAGCGCAATCAGTTCACTTAAGCGTAAACCACTGCTATAAACGCATTCAAGCATAGCAAGATCCCGAATTTCAAGGCTATCGTCTGGTTGATAATTTAACAGTGTTTGCATTTGATCAACATCAAGTGTTTTAGGAAGTTTTTTGGCTGCTTTAGGTGCCTTGACGCTATAGGCTGGATTTTGATCAATTATCTCTTCATGAACAAAATAGTGAAAAAAAGATTTAATGGCGCTTAATTTACGTTGTATGGATTTTGCGCTGATTCCTTGGCTATGGAGTTTCTTAAGCCATAATTGGACGTCTTGTTTACGTGTATCGACAAGGGATTTATTTGCAGAATCTAAAAATTGTTCAAACGTCAATAAGTCATTTTGATAGGCGCAAAGTGTGTGATCAGCATAATTACGCTGTGATTTTAAATAGCGTAAAAATGTAGTAATGTGTTGATGCATAACGGTTAAGATTTATGTCTTGTGCTAAAAGTATATACCCATCGCGCAAAATTTAAAGCCAGAAAGGCTGTAAAATGATTTGTGATGAATATAAGAGGTTGAGTTTTTATATGAGCGAAAATAAAACTTTTGAGATAATTGAGACAATGAAGAAAGCAATATTATTTATTAATGGTGAAATCAATTTGCCATTTTGTCAATCGTATATAAAGCGCTATTATAATGACCTACCTATTTATTGTGCGGACGGTGCTTTCAATAAGATTAAAGTTTCTAGCACGATTTGTAAGAAGCTTGGACTCATAATTGGTGATGGTGATTCTATTGAACAAGCACATAAAACGCACGTGCCATATCAATTATACTATGATCAAAATACCACCGATTTTGAAAAAGCATTATTGTGGTTGATTGACAATCAGTTTCAAGAGGTGATCATATTTGGTTTTGGTGGAGGCGAAATGGATCATTATCTCGGAAATATTTCTAGCGCATTAGCATATAAAGCTCAAATTAAAATGACTATGATCGATGTGTATGGTATTTCCTATTTTTTAACAGCTAGAACGCACCTTAAAAAGGTGCGTGGCAAAATGATTTCAATCGTGCCATTGTTTGAATTACATGAGTTGACCTTGAAAGGATTTGCATTTGATCTTGATCATGAAACGCTTAAATTCAGTAATAAAATTGGGACGCGTAATCATGCTATCTGTGAAGAAGTTTTTATTGATTATAAACAAGGAGAAGGGATAATTTTCATCTCACATCAAAATTACCATCAATTCATATCTGAAAAATAGTTTACATTTGACACGATAAAACGATTTTATTTTTAACAACTGCTGTTATACTGAGCATGACTTTTTGATCTTTGATTGATTTTTGTCGTTTATTATGCACCTTAATGTCATTCAGGATGAGGAGGTGACTATTAAACACAAAACCTTTTAAATACATGGAGTCGATTTTAGTTTAATTAATAAATAAGAGAGTATAGGATTATGTCGCAACAAACTGGCGCAGTGAAATTTTTTAACCAAGCTAAAGGTTTTGGCTTTATTAAACCTGATAATGGCGGGGCGGACTTGTTCGTGCATGTGACCGCTTTAGGTGGAATGCAAACCTTGGCAAATGATCAACGTGTAACGTTTGACATTGAAGACGGACGTCGTGGTCCACAAGCAGTGAACGTGCAAATCACAAGATAATTTTAAGCATATGGAAAACTAAAAAGGGTTGACAGTTTTGGCAACCCTTTTTTATTTAGTGGTTTTCTTCATATATAGGGGTTAATTCCATATATGGAGTCGCTCATTAATGCAATGGTCTTTATTTAAATGTTCATAAATATAATCCATTTTCATTTTAAAAATGGATAATTTTAAGATTATTAAAAAGTATAATCACTTCTAATTCTTGCAGTGGCAACCTTGACATTGAAGTCAACTCATTATTTATATTATATCTTCAAAAATAGAGGGTAAAAGTTCGTTTAATGCCCCATAACCATAAATTTTCTATGCCAGTGGATTGCCACCACAAGACTCCATAATGATTGTGCCTTTTGGCAAATTAGCAAATGTTGTAGTTAATGTATCTCGACGTATTCATTTTTTTAAATACACATTTACCACTATTATCATTACCATGTAATTGAAAAATGTTCTTTGCAATATCTATGCTAAGTAGTTTAAGACTCATAGCTAGATTCCTTATTTGTATATGCTTGGTATTTTCTTAAGAAACCGAATTGATCAGATAAGGGGGTCTATTTTATCTAATATATGAGAGAGATAGCTAAATTGCCATAAAGATACTCAGCAGGGTAATGCTGATAATAGAGAATAAAAACATTTTACGTGCCCACTGTTCATGATTCTCCATTTTAAAACCTTGAATACTTAACATTATCCAAGTCGCACCTAAAATAATTGCAACAGCACAATACAAAAGGTGTACTGTGGCAACAATCATGAGCATGAATGTTGCCAAAACGTATAGTAGTACAAACAACAGTATATTGACTTTGGTATAAAGCATGCTACGTTTTAGTGGCAATACTGGAATGTTTGCTGCAGCATAATCATCTTTGCGGTAAATCGCAATTGCAAAAAAGTGTGGTATTTGCCAACAAAATAAAATGACAAACAACACAACCGCAACCAAGTCAAAGTGATTTGTCATCGCCGTATAACCTATGACTGGTGGTATTGATCCTGAAATTGCACCGATAACCGTACCAAAAATGGAATTACGTTTAAACCATAAAGTATATGCCACAACATATGCAAAAAGTCCAATTGCCGCAATAATTATGGTTAATAGATTTGTCCCAACCAATAATATAGCAAAGCCAATGGCACCTAAAATAAAAGCATAGCTTAATGCAAATTTAAGCGAAACAAGACCACAAGCAGAAGGTCTGTTTTGGGTGCGCTTCATCAACTGATCAATGTCGCGATCGATGTAATTATTAAGCACACAGCCAGAAGCGATTATAAATGCCATGCCAAAAAGTGCGCTCAAAAATACGCTCCATGAAAAATTGCCTTGTACTGCAACAAAAAAGCCACCACACAAGGTAACAATATTGCCGAAAATAATACCGGGTTTGACCAGTTTGATGAACTTCATTAGGTTTACATGACCATCATCATGCTGTAAAGGTTGAACATAATCCATAGCGTACCGATTACCAAAATTAATACTACAATAACTGCAAAGACAAAACTAATTAAGTTCCAACGCGCCTTTGAGTCTGTACTTAAGTGAAGGAAAAATACAAGTTGTACATATAGCTGGATAAAGGCTAAAATGGAAACAGATATGTATAAGCCAATAGGTGGAAATGTCTTAAAGCCAACAATACAAAAAGCAATTATTGTAATAATTACGGATAATAAGAAGCCTGTGATATAGGTTTTATAGGTTCCGTATGCTGATCCAGTATCATGATCGTACAAGTGTTTTTTAGACATATTAGATTGCTCCCATCAAGTAAACAATAGAGAATACGAAAATCCACACGATATCCAAAAAATGCCAGAACAAACCTAAATAGGTAAGTTTTGTCTTGCTCATCGGTGTAATACCATGCTTACGGATTTGAAAAATCATGCTCAAAATCCAGATCAAACCAATAGTTACGTGTAAACCATGCGTGCCCACCAAGGTAAAGAACGAAGATAGAAACGCACTTTGCGTCCACGAATGCCCTTCCATATAAAGATGATGGAACTCATAAAATTCCATAACAATAAACCCTAGACCTAAGAAGAAAGTCACCCATAACCAACCATTGACTGTATTTGTATTCCCTGTTGTGCGAGATAACATCGCCAAACCAAAAGTAAAACTACTGATCAAAAGAAGTATCGTTTCAACAAAGACAAATGGTAGGCTAAATAATTCTTTTGCACTTGGTCCACCAAAAGTATGAGTGTGAAAAACTGCGTATACTGCAAACAAAGTCGCAAACAATACGCAGTCACTCATAATATATATCCAAAAGCCAAAAACGCTTTTAGAACCATCAAAGTGATGATGGTGTTCGTTATAATGATTTTCTACAGTTGTGGCGCTCATATACCGACCTTATTCATCTTTTTAATTTCATTTTCAATTTTTTCAACTTCTTTTGCTTTGACGTAGTAGTCAATATCATAATTAAACGAACGTGCAATAATTGAACTTACAACTCCAATTAAACCAACTGCTGCTAACCACCAAATATGCCATATCATCGCAAAACCAAATACCAAGCCAAAGCAGCTAATTACAAAAGCAACTCCGGTGTTGCGTGGCATATGTATATCTTGATAACCTTTTTTCTCAGATACAGGTCTGTTTTCAATATTTAAACCTTTGTGCTTTTGTTCCCAGAAACCATCTCGTGAGTCAACCACAGGATCAAATGCAAAATTATAAAATGGTGCAGGAGAAGGGGTTGCCCACTCGAGTGTGCGCCCATCCCAAGGATCACCTGTTAAGTCACGGTTTTTATGACGATCTTTAATACTAACAATGATTTGCAAAACTTGCAGAAAAACACCTACTGCAATTAGCATTGCACCACCCCAAGCGACAATGAGCCAAGGTTGGAAACCAGTTGATGCATCATAATGATATAAACGTCTGGTCATCCCGATTGCACCTAAATAATATAATGGCATAAAGGCAACAAAGAAACCGATGATCCAGCACCAAAATGACCACTTTCCTAAGCGCTCATTCAGCTTAAAGCCAAACATTTTAGGAAACCAGTAGATAAGACCCGCAAAATAGCCAAATACCACACCACCTATAATAACATTATGGAAATGAGCAATTAAAAACACGCTATTGTGCATTTGAAAATCAATTCCTGGCACGGACAACAATACACCTGTCATACCACCGATTGTGAAAGTCACCAAAAAGCCCATTAACCAATACATTGGTGTAGTAAAGGTAATTCGTCCACGGAACATGGTAAACAACCAATTAAAGATTTTTACACCGGTTGGTATAGAGATAATCATTGTCATAATACCAAAGAAAGCATTGACATTTGCTCCTGCCCCCATCGTAAAGAAATGGTGTAACCATACTGAAAAAGAAAGGATGGTAATAACAACAGTTGCCCATACCATTGTTGCATAGCCAAACAAGTATTTTCTTGAAAATACCGCTGTGATTTCAGAGAAAATACCAAACGCAGGTAAGATCAAAATATAAACCTCAGGATGACCCCAAATCCAAATCAAGTTGACGTACATCATCTGATCTCCACCACCGCTTGTGGTAAAGAACTGCATATCAAAATAACGATCGAGTGTCAAAAGCCCTAATGTTACAGTTAACACAGGGAAAGCAGCAATTATGAGAACAACTGAACAAAGAGAAGTCCAAGTAAAGATCGGCATTTTCATTAATGTCATGCCCTTGCAGCGCATTTTAATAATGGTGACAAAGAAGTTTACTCCTGTCATTAAAGAGCCAATTCCCGATATCTGCAACGCCCAAATCCAATAATCAACCCCCACTCCAGGACTGTAGGCAGTCTCAGAATATGGTGGATAAGCCAACCAACCCGTGTGAGCAAAATCTCCAATCAATAATGACATGTTAACTAAAACAACACCAGCAACAAAAAGCCAAAAGCTTAAAGAGTTTAGATAAGGAAATGCTACATCACGTGCACCAATTTGCAACGGTATTACAATATTCATCAAACCGAACATAAGTGGCATTGCTACAAAGAAAATCATGATTACGCCATGTGCAGTGAAAATCTGATCGAAGTGCTCAGCGATTAAATAACCAGTATGATCTCCTGATGCTAAAGCTTGTTGCGCGCGCATCATCACTGCATCCATAAAACCACGAAATAACATCACCATTGCAACAATGATATACATGATTCCAATTTTTTTATGATCTACAGTTGTAAACCATTCACGCCAAAGGTATCCCCATTTCTTGAAGTAAGTAACACCACCCAATACTACCGCACCACCAATGACAATGAGTATAAACATACCAAGGAAGATTAATTGCTGGCTGATAGGTTCATACAAATATGGGAAGACATCATGTGGGTTACTGAACCTTCCAATTAACGTTTCTAACATATTTTTTTCCTATTTCTTACTAATGACTCATTTCTGACATATGGTGCATATGCCCCATCATGCCACGCTTATAGTTTGGTATCATGTAATACATAATGATCTCATTGAAAAGATTTTTATCAACGTGCCCATAATAAGTTACTGGGTCGTTAATTGATTGTTTCATCAAATGATCCCAGAAATATTCCCATGTCAATGTTTTCTTATCCGTTTTTACTTCAGCAATCCAGTCATTAAAGTTTTGCTCAGAAGTTACATCGGCGTAAAACTGCATATGTGCAAACCCCAGACCTGTATAGTTTGCTGAAAAGCCGCGGTATTGACCTGGATTTTGTGCTAATAAATGTAACTTCGTAATCATCCCAGTCATCGCATAAATCTGTCCACCTAGCTGCGGGATAAAGAAAGAGTTCATAGGGGCAGCCGACGTGATTCTAAAGTTAATTGGACGTCCAACAGGAATGACAAGTTTATTCACCGTAGCAATATCATACTCAGGATAAATAAACATCCATTTCCAATCAAGTACAACTACTTCGACTTCAACTGGTGCTTTATCAGACTCCAATGGTTTATACGGATTAAGTGAGTGTGTTGTCACCCAAGTTACAATCGCCAAAATTAAAATAATAACGCACGGAATGGTCCACCAGATAATCTCTAGAATTGTGCTGTGCGACCACTCAGGGCGATATTTTGACTTAGTTGCGGATGCACGGTAGCGCCAGGCAAACCAGAAAGTTAAAAAAATCACAGGTAGTACAACAATCAACATCAATAGAGTTGCAAATACAAGTAATCTTAATTCATGATGTGCAATCGGACCTTGTGGGTCTAACACACCAGAGCTACAGCCGCTTAATAATAAAAGAGAGACTAATCCTGCAATTATTAATAAAGGGCTTGCACTACTCTTTTGGGGGTTTAGTTTTCTATATCTAACCGAAAACAGTAACAGAGAGCTGTGCAACCATTTTATGCAAGATATAAAAAAGTGCAAATGCTTGATCATATTGATTTTCCTTAGTTCCTTTGTATCTAGGTAGGTTATTGGAAACAACCTAGCGTCATAGTATAGCCATTTTTTTACTAATTAAAACCGTGCAGACTCACTTTGTAGATAAAAAGGTATGCTTCAAAATATTTATCAATTAGTTTACAACTATAGTCATTCCAATATATTTCCATCCCTTTGATCAGCTGATCTAGGTTGTCGTAGTCACCATACATTCTTCGTTTTTTCAAATAGCTGATGCGCTTTTCATGGCAACGTTCACAATATTTAGTCGTTTTTTATGACTATTCCCATTTGTTTGCAGTCATACCAAATAGCGTTTATTCTCACTTCATGCTCTTTGGCATGTTCTCTTCAGAGCTTTGTCAGGCTTTTCCATAATGTCTTTTCTTAGAGTCTTCCAATCTAAATTCTTGCGAGGACGTCCCGGTGGTGAAATAGGTGCTAAATCGTCTCGTTTACACCATTGGTCAATGCACCACTTACTTATAGAAAAGCGCCTGCAAGCTTCTGCTTTTGAGCCACCGGCTCGCACAAAATTAACGACACGCTTTTTCAAATCTATACTGTATGACATCCGTTCCATAAAAAGTTTCTACCAATTAAAGCTTATCAATATATTATGGATTGGTTTATTTTAGAATGACTATACTTATTTGCGTAGAAATAAAGGTTTTGGCAGGGTTGTAAAATGGGTAGTGTTGTTATCTAGCACATTTGCTTTCATACTCTTAAATCAAAAATGGCAAAAATTGACGTTTGTTGCAGATCATGCAATTCTAATAAAACGACTAAGGCAGGCAAGCATAAGCTAAAATCGAATCCAGCAGGAGTTCAAAAGTATAGCTGCCACAAGACAAGTCAAATTGTTGCCTATTATTTTGGTAGACATATGCATGAAAGCTTTGTAATTACTTCTCAAAACGTTTCACGGTTGAACTATTCTACAGTGATGACTGGCATAGCTATTCCAAATATATTCCCGATGAATATCATGACATAGGGAAACGTAATACACAGAAGATTGGGCGTAAGTTTTTGACATTTAGGATCAGAATAAAGCGACTTGCCAGGAAAAGTATCTGCTTTTCAAAAAGCAGAGTTAATGTACAATATCGTTATCGAGCTTTACATTAACCGTATTGAATGGGGACGGAGTATAGGACTAGTGTTAAGATCTCTTAACGCAATTACTCCTTGAAAAAGCCCATCAATTTCTGAATCTGTCAGCAATGAAATACGTTTTTTATTCAACATGGGTTCCTTCTTAAAAATGGTCGTTTGTGAGCAGTTTTATTGAGAATAGCTGTGACAATGATTTCTCAAGCGTCCGATGTTCTCAAAAACCATTCTTGAATCTAATAAGGCGGCATTATATACTTTTTATGCGTTATGAGAATATTTGGAGTGCTTATGCCAACAATCAGCTCATTTTATGGGATTATTATCCAAATGTTTTGGAATGATCATGCACCACCACATTTTCATGCCATTTATGGAGAATACCAAGGTGTTATCGATATTAAAGAACTAAAAATATTAGAAGGTAATTTACCACGGCGAGCGCTCAACCTTATATTAGACTGGTCTGAGTTGCATCAAAAAGAATTACTGCTTGATTGGGAACTATGCACCCAGAAAAAAATGCCCTATAAAATTGAGCCACTACGGTAGGAGTATACACATGTATTGGAATGTCACCTCAGTTGTACCACAACAGCACCTGATGCTTAAAGTAAAATTTGAAGACGGCTTAGAAGGCGTGGTGAAATTTAAACCGTCTCACCTCACAGGTGTCTTTGAAGTACTAAAAGATGAAGACTATTTTAACAAAGCTTTCATTAGCCATGGCGCTGTTACCTGGCCTGGAGAACTTGATATTGCACCTGATGCTATGCACACAGAAATTAAAAAAAATGGTCAATGGGTTTTAGAGTAAGGTATGCTGGTCGGTTATGCGCGTGTAAGTACGTAAGATCAAAATTTATCTTTCTAACATAAAGAGTTACTTAATGTTGGATGTGAGAAAATTTATGATGACAAATCAACAGGCAGTAAAGTAAACAGAGAAGGTTTAAACTTGGCGCTTGAGGTATTAAGAAAAGGGGATACTCTTGTTGTTTGGAAACTTGATCGATTAGGCCGATCCCTTAAGCATTTAATTGATGTCGTCTCAACTTTAGATAAAGCGGGAGTCAACTTTAAAAGTATCACAGATCAAATAGACACATCGACGCCATCAGGTCAATTTTTCTTTCATGTTATGGGATCTCTTGCAGAAATGGAATGAGAGCTCATCATTGAGCGAACGAAAGCAGGGCTGTAGGCCGCTAAGAAAAATGGTCGAGTCGATGGGCGTAAAAGGAAAATAGAATTCCTTCCAAACCGTATTTAATCTAGCAAAATAGCTATTTAAAAATTAAAGGTGGATATGATCAATGAGATGGGAAACGATAAACAAGTTAGCAGCAGATGAGTTTCGTCGTTTAACAGG
>NZ_JAMBMW010000023.1:0-23187 GCF_024208055.1 Candidatus Nebulibacter yamunensis | reverse complement strand
TAATGTGGGTCGAGAAATTTATAAAGTCATTTAATGTGGGTCAGAAAATATTTATAGAGTCAATTAATGTGGTCCCACTTTGAGCGATAAAAGCGGGTCGGGGTGATTATGAAAGCGAGCCGCTACAAATAACCATCACGGCAACATCTCGCGGCAGCGTTTCAACATAGTCCACTAGAATCTCTCTATCAGCGTCTTTTTCAGATAATATTGATCTAAATAGCTCTGCAAATTTAGTTGTTGTCGTATATAGTTGCTCACTAAGGGACGCATACCTTAAGCCAGAAAGATGCAACGCATCAACATACGCTCGTTCTTTTATTTGGGCAGTGTTTGGGATCAAGTCATTTTCTTCATTCATATCAATCATATTAATCATTACTCTGTTCTTCTATTGTTAATTTATCTAATGTATCGTCAACACCATCGCATGCGGCATACATCGCATCTTTAAGCTCGGCAGTGAGGATTTTTTTGAATACGTCTTTATCAGTTTCGCCCACTAACGTGGTTTCAACACGTTCGGGAATACTGAGTAACTTGTTGCGCATCATACCTAACACTTCTGCCAACGCATGCTCTAACTGCTCGGCATCGATTGCTTTGTTTGATGCAAGCCGCGCTTTGATTTCTTCGTTATCGGCTTGGGCTTTTATCAATCGCAATTTTTCTTCCTTCAATGCCACATTTAAATCAATATCACTGTCATCGTTCTTTGCTCGCACACCAATGTAATCAATATAACGATGAATGTTCTCAATCATTGGATACTGTCCATTTTTTTCTTTTGTCAAAACTCCTTCTTTAACAAGTTGCTGAACTCTTCGTTCTGATAACTTTAGTAATTTTGCAAGGACTCTCGCAGTGACAATGTTTGCCGCCATATCATGCGCTTATTTTCTCATCTGCTGCATTGAGTAATTGATTAAAAGTTTTGCCAGATTCCAGATGTATTGCTTCTTTGCCTGTCAAATTTTGCCAACGTTTAACAATTACATCGCAATACTTCGTATCAAGCTCAATTAATCTTGCTTTTCTTGATGTTTTTTCAGCAGCAATAAGCGTCGTCCCAGACCCACCAAATAAGTCGAGCACAATTTCATTTTTTCGGCTACTGTTTTCGATTTGGTATTGTATCAAATCGACTGGTTTCATGGTCGGGTGCTCCGCGTTGCGTACAGGTTTGTTAAACTCAAGTATGGTCGTCTGCTTTCTATCGCTTCCCCAGTAATGCTTTCCACTTTTCCAACCGTATAAACATGGCTCATGTTTCCAATGATAATCCTGCCGCCCAAGTACAATATTGTTTTTAGACCAGATTAAGGACTGCTTAATATCCCAACCAACATCTATTGCTGCCCCATAAAAGTTGTAACTCTCTGATGCAGCATACCAGA
This sequence comes from Candidatus Nebulibacter yamunensis, assembly GCF_024208055.1. Taxonomy (NCBI): domain Bacteria; kingdom Pseudomonadati; phylum Pseudomonadota; class Gammaproteobacteria; order Thiotrichales; family Francisellaceae; genus Candidatus Nebulibacter; species Candidatus Nebulibacter yamunensis. The sequence goes on along the minus strand of NZ_JAMBMW010000023.1, from coordinate 21,790 downwards.
TATAAAAAACAGCCCCGCTTTTCATTACAACATTAGCATTGCTATAAGCATCGCTTAAAAACTGTCTAAAGGCTGTTTCACTCATTGAGTCATTTTGTATTTTAAGTTTTTTTGATGTCTTACCCTCATAATTCACATTATAAGGAGGGTCAGTAATCAGTAAATCTGCTTGTTCCCCATCCATTAATTTTTCTACGTCACCCAAAATTGTGCTGTCACCACGCAATAATTTATGCTCACCAATCTGCCAAATGTCACCTTTAACTGTAACAATATGGACATCATTAGCATCTGGGCAATCGTCCTCATCTGTTAAAAATGCATCTTCTTCATCTTCAAAAATAAGATTGTTTAACTCTTCATCTTCAAAACCAGTAATCGCTAAATCAAACTCGAGCTCATTGAGCTCACTAAGCTCAATTTTTAATAGCTCATCATCCCACCCTGCATCATCGGCAATGCGATTATCTGCCAATATATAAGCACGCTGCTGTGCCTGAGTTAAATGCACAACACGCACGACAGGGACTCTTTGCAACCCTATCTGTTTTGCCGCAATTAGACGACCATGACCAGCCAAAATCATATTTTCATCGTTAATAACAACTGGTGCTATAAAGCCAAACTCTTTCATGCTTGCAGCAATCTTTTTGATTTGACTTTCACTGTGTGTGCGTGCGTTATTTTTGTATGGCATTAAGTCATCAACGCCTAAATATTCAATCTTATTTTCCAAACCCCAGCCCCTTTTAACTTCGCCATTGATTTCGTTTTTTAGGCATTTTTCCCATTTACATATGTATATAAAGCGAAACGAAGTCATTTTTTTAATTCACGCAGAAAGTGCTTTTTGCGCGTATCACACCCGCTTTGATTTATCCTTTTAAAAGTACCTAAAAACATTTTGCTTACTGCATCCTATCAACCAACCATCAGATAGATTGTGCAACTTTGGCTTATATTATTTAATGAAGAAGAAAATACGCAAGAACAAAACATTACTTAAAACAAACACAACTGCCGTTGTACACTCTTGTCAACAGGCTTCCGCGGCTGCTCAGTATAACAATTCAAAACCGTCTTTTCTTTTACACCAAGCAGTTGTGCTACTTCATGCGGTGATGCACCTGCTTCGCTTAACTTCCTAGCTGCCCATTCTTTAAGTTTTGAGTCGCTTATCTTAACGTTTTCCTTATGTATGGGCAGTCTTTGACCACCAAGATTTTGGACCAATTTCTTAAACACGGCTTCTGGCAATGCTTTTTTAAGATAGCCCGTCGATTTATCGGCATAAAGCGGGATATTGACCATATTGCGCGCATTTGTACATGCAATATTATACACTATCTCAGCGTATTGCTCTCCGATTGCATTTTTAACCAGCTTGTAACCTGTTGACAATATTAAAGTTTCCATCCCCCCTCCTATTTACTTTAATGGTAAACAAAATTCGTCGTTGGTAATCTCAATTGTAAAAATTTAGCAGCAAATGAGTTTTTATAAGCCAATTGTTGTTTTACAAATGGCAACTCCAGTGCCTGTAAAGCAGCCTGCTCTACTGTTATATTATGTTTTACTTTAATTGTTGATAATGTGTTCTGCGGTAAACCATATTGCTCTTCAAAGTCACGCATATTTTTATAGCGCATACCATTAATTTCAAAAGATTTTTTTGAAATTTTGTTGGTTTTATAATTATGCTTAACATAAGCAATCGTCTCGCTAACGTTAAAATCATTCTCTGCAAGCGCTCTAATAAAGTACTTTTCTGCGCATGTAGTCAGGTTATTATCTTTAACATAACGAAACAGCGCTTTTTTTGTTTTAAATGCCTTGTCATTAAATATATACATTTAATTTAACCTCTTAATTATTGTAGCAGGCTCAAAACGGTATCTCATCATCTTGAAAGTCATTAACCTGTTGCATTGTCGGCGGTGCGTACGGCTGCGCACGTGGTCTTTGATGTGTTTGCTCAGGTTGTTGCTCTTTAGGTGGGAATACAGCTAACCACACACTACCATCAGCAGTTTGCTCAAGTGCCACTAAATTAAAGCTGGCATCGAGCTTTAGCTTAACGCCGCTTTTCGTCTCAAATACTTTGCCAACTGTTTTATTTAGATATCTTTTTTGACCATCTTGTCCGATGTAGGTGCCTGTTGTAGCAACAATATTATAATTGTGCATGTTTATTTTTCCTGTTTTCTTTGTTAATAGTCATGTAATATTTTTTGATTACTGCATTTGGAATCTTAAGCCAATGCAATGGCTGTATTTCGCCTTTTTTAGCCATATTTGCTATGATTCGTGCAGCTCTCCACTCTTGATGTTTTGCAATCTCAATCATTAACTAATCGCCTATTGATTTAATTTTAACTGTGCAGCTACCGCCACGCTTTTTAGCTAAGATGCGCACATAGAGCGTTTTAATTTGACTGTCATCGTTGATAATACGGGCTTGCTTAATCCCATCAAATAGTGACTTAAGCGCGTTATCAACATCACGGACGCGATTGTCTGGCGGACTAAGCAAAACGACTAACTTGGCATCTCCAGTAATAGGTTTAATAACACGCCCGCATGGCTCAATCGCATCAAAATACAGCTGATTTCTGAATTTAATATGCCTCTTTGATAAGCATTTTTTGCCACTCTTGGTCGTCATATAGAGGTTGTTGACGCTTGGTGGGTACATTGTTGTAAATTCGTACTGCATTATTATTTACCTAATCAACACACCTGGCTCACCGTATTGCAAATAAGCGCCAGTAATTGCTTTCAACGTCAACCGCTTCACAAATGACCTGCATAATTTCCTGATTAATGTCATAAAGTTTCATGGTCAATTACCTTGGATGCTTTGTACTGTTTGACCAAGTCCATAAAGTTATTCAATGCCAACTGGCAACTGTCTAAATCATCCGACTTAAACTGTGCAAATTTGGCAAAATCCTTAACATCAAGTCCCGCCTCTTGAATTTTAAATAGCAATTGATTTACAACTGGATGTGCTAGCTCTTTCTTGGGGGGCTCTTGCTTTGGTGTAACGTCTATTGGTTCGCTTGGCGGTAACTCGTCTTGCGTGTAGGGAATTCCGCCTAGCTCTACGCTAAACGCCATTCTAAACCCTTGTGCAATCGCCACTTTTTTAAGCATGGTACGCGGCTTAGATTTCCACATTTGATTGTTTTGCGCGTACTCATCAAAATAAACCTCGTGATAAAAAGGTTCAGACCAGTCCTTGCGCTTAATTTCAATACAAGCTTTTAAATTTGGCGCGACACCTTCCGTCCACGCTTTCCAGCCGGCTAACTGACCGCTGCGTTCAGCACGTTGAATATAAACCTCATAACCGACCACGATGTTAAACTTGTCACCATACGCAATGCCATGAATTTGCCTTAAAAACGGATTTAAATTAAACGCCTTGGCAAGCTCAACAAATTGCGTTCTATGAACTGGGTTTAGGTTATTCCCCATTGACTCCAAATACTTGCCAATTTGTTCATCAGTGACCATCGGCACCTGATTATTTGCTGTTTGTATTTCTTGACTCATTCCTCCCCCCAGGTTTTAAATGAATAGATTACCCTCGTTATCAAGCCAATACTGAAATGCGTCAAAAGATGAAAAGGTAAACTTCCCATTTAAGACGCACTCAGCCCCCACCTCCCCACTTGCGTATAATGTAATGCTAGATAAACTTTGGCTTTGTAATAGCTGTCGCTGTGCTTTTAAAATTGCTGCGTTTTTTGACTCGCTCATGACTAAATATTCATTACTGCTATAAGTCCAATATTACCAATCTGTATTAACTGCTTTGTGAAAGTTAATTTCAATTCCCTTGTGCGTTCCCTTAATTTAGCCACCATTTAATTCAGCCCTTGTTAAATCAGCATCAACCAAATCCGCTTTTCTGACACCGCATTTTAAGCAAATCAAACCGTCATCCATTTTTATTTTTAAATAAAACTTAAGGCAGCAAGAACAACTGTTGCCAGTGCAGTACACAATCCAGCGTTGAACAACTTTGATTTCCAGGCAAGTTTGGTTGAATCATCGCTAATGCTTTTTTCTATGCCAATAATGATGCACTGTTTAAAATACAACATCTTGTGCTTGTAAGTGTGGCTGTGCAGTAGTCTTGACGGTCTGACTCCACCGCTTAAGCCCACTGTTTTGATTGCAGCTAGAAATATCAGTATTGACAGAATGAACCCAACTACCATGATGACCACAAACTTGTGCGGCAACCAGTTTTGCAGTGTCATCAATGCTGATACCGCGGAAATCAGTAGCGCCAATAAAGTTGTTGTTTTTTTGTGAGTTTCTGTAATATCCTCCGCTAAACTTTGCAGTAACTGATTACCCTGGTCTATCACATAATCTGCTATTGCATCATCAACTTTATCCCACTCCACGTCCCAAGATTCTTCTTGCGTGTGTTTTCTATTAAAAATCATGTTTATTCCTCCAACTCTTTGTAAGAGATGCGTTCAGGCAAATACTGTTGACGAATAACTTGAGCTAACTTATCTTTTGCTATAACAAGGCGCTTGTTTAAAGTCCAAGTTAATGCCTCGGCTAAAGCGTCTTTGTCATCTACATGTTTGCTGAGTAATTCCTGCCAACGTGTTTTACCGTTGAAAATATCTATATCTCCGTTTAACTGATCATTTATGAGTTGACAGTAGTTTGCGATAAGACAAGCACGTGCTAGTGTTTCTCTTCTTAAACACTCAATGTTGGTTGCGTTAGTCATTTTTTCTCCTTAATTTCGTGCACTGCGAAGTTTCTATTGTTAGCTTTTTTCGTTATCCTTTGCCTATTGTGTATTTGAACTCAAGAGCAATATTGTTTGTTGTTGTAACTAGCCGTTTGTGGAGCGTCCATGCAAATGCCTCTGCTAATGCCTCAACATCACCCATATGCTTGTCTATTGTAAGATTCCATCTTGCACGAGCTGTGCTCATGTCAATATCGCCATTGAGCTGGTCATTTGTAATACGCCACAAATCATCCCTTATTGGTTGAGCGCGCTGATATATTGATAACTGAGAAGGATTATTAGTCATGACAGACTCCGATAACATTGATAGATTTAACGAAAATGCTGGACTTATTTTTGCCAAGCTTTATGAGAACTTTCCTGAACCAATGCTCACGCTTTCTGCCGAAGATGTTCTTAGTGCTGAACAATGTGAACTTGAAATAGATGGCAAGCAATCGCCAGAAGCAGGAGCTTTTACATCTGCACTTCATTGGCTTTATAATCAAGAGCTGATCCATGGCGAACTCATGAAATATGGTATTGCTTATGCTGTGCTGACCATGAAAGGTTTTGAGGTGCTGCAACGTATTCCTGAAGGTTTTAAAATGCCATTTGCACAAGAATTGAAACAAAGCATTAAAAAAGGCGCGTTGGATGCAGTTAGCGAACTTGTACGTAAAGCTATGGTTGGATTTATTGGAGCGGGGATAGGTTAGTCTTGCCATTTTACACCCCCGCATTTCGACGCAAATATGGTGCCAATGAACGAACGACATCACGGTAATACCTTTCTATAGGTTTTTGAAAAAAGTTGCATGAAGGCAATTTATGCGCATTTTTGTCGCTTGCAATTTCCTCTCTGTCCATCTGGATTATTCTCTGTGTACGATATTTCAACATCTTGCTAGTTATTTTCATGGCTTAGCCCTCCTTGGTTTTTGTGATGATTGAAGCCACATATTTTTGCTTAAATGCTTCAATTTCAGCTAAAGTAAAACTTTTATATCTTGCACTAGGGTCAACTGGTGTAAGCTTCCCATGTTCAACATAGTTATGGATTGTTTCAGGTGTCTTACCAAGTATTCTTGCTGCTTCTGCCGATGTTATTTGCACCTCTTGGTATTTTTTTACTTGCGTCATCACATCAATACACTGGTTTAACCGACTTAGAACCGGCTGCAACGCTTCCTGCACTTGCGCATAAATTAACTTATCAAAACTCATGCTGCACCTCCTTGAACTTCCTTAAATGCAATCTTGTTTTTTATCTCTGCCATGATTTGCTTGGCGCTGCCCTTGTTGCCAGCGACATACGCAAGCTGTTTTTTGCTTTCTGACTCGCTGAGATAACTACAGCTAATGCTGTTAATGGTTGCTAAACCGTTTTCTCGGTCACAAATTCCTGCAAAATATGGTTTTGTCTCCATCGGCGTAAACGAATAACTCACGTATGCCTTGGCAAAATCTTTCTTCAAAAACTCCAACTGCTGAATTGTGCTCGTACACAAACGATGCCAACCACCAACAGCCTCCAGCGCCATATGTATCACCTTGTCACCGAATGCTACTGTGCCATAAGCTCCATAACGTGATATTGCATCATAAACCGCCTGCCACGCCATAATTGCACGACTATCAACATCAACTAGGCAAGCGTTTCTAATTTCTGCAATCGTTGGAAACGAGTTATATACCCTTTGACTTAAAAGCTTTTTAACGCCCGCTTTAAAGTCGCCTGTTTCGATGTCATTCAACATCTCAAAATAAATCTCTTTAAAACTCTGGTCTTTTTGACCGTACTGGTTTTCGATAAACGTAAACCAAGAGCTAAAAATGTTTTTATCTAACATATTCAATCCCCCTCCTAAAACATGTCTTTGATGTTAAAAGTGCCTTCTTCCATTCCTCGAGCAATTGCCACCCCCACTTTGCCCTGTGCCACGGCTATCTGCTCAGGTGTTACGTTTGCATTGGCATAACTATCCATTTTCGGACCAAAAAGTGTATCGGGTCGTAAGTACTGACGAAATTTAAAATCATGCCACCAAAGTGCGACTTGATTATCGACTGCTCGTTTAAACGCATCGACATCATGACCATCGGCAAAACGTGCACGAATGAGCTCACGTGTTTTTTTGCAGGTTGACTGGTAATTGCTACCTGTTTTCTGGTTGAGGTAATTTACAATCTCGGCATAAGGGTAGCTTTTTGGATTTGTATCGTCGGGGTTGCCCGACAAAGAGTTTACATCAGTAAACTCTATAGTATCTGTATTCTTATCTCTAGACTCTATACTCTGTGCCACGTTGTTATTTTTTTTGGTAACGTCTCGGTAACCTTCTGGTAACGTATTGGTAACATTGTTACCATCTGGAAGATTTTTTTGAGCGTCAGCATGCGAGTTTTTCTCGCGTGCGTCCCTCTCTTTTAACTCTAACTCTAACTCTGTCTTTAACTCTAACTCTAACTCTGGTGGAGAAAAGTCAGGACATTTGTCCGACATTTGTCTTTTTTGAACGATTTCATCAGGGTTTACATCATTTGCTTGTACATTTGTCTGGACATTTGTCCCATTTTCCAAGTGTTTTAAACTCTCTTTTTTCTCTGCCTCAATTTTTGTTCTGTAGATTCTTTTTCGATCAGCTTCTGTTGAAGATTCGCCAATAAAATCTTGTATATCAGCCATGAAAATAGCGCCTGAATTTAGTATTTCGATTAGTCCAAATTCTTTGAATAAATCGACCGCATATTTGATCTCATCTTGCCGACGTTTTAACACACTTGACAGCGTCCTAATACTGTATGGAATTCGCTCTGACATCATTAGGATGCCATTACGTTTAAGGCTCCTTAAATACATTTCCAAAATAATGCAAACGTATGTATCACCATTCTCTAAGCCTTGAATGACGCGAATTTCTTCTCGGTCAAAGAAGTTATCCTTAAGCTTGAGATAAAAGTATTTCTTATTGAGTGACATGGTTTGACTCCTTGTTTTCTCTGAATTTTGAATAAATCGGGTGGTTCAGAACGTATAACAAGTTACGTGCATATACTTTCCCCTCACGGGTATTGTATGGCATATGCCCACCCGAAACTTGAAAAGACTTCGGAGTTTGCTTAGAGAGATTAATAACGTAATCCATCCGCTTGTTATTACAGGTTCTGACACCCGACACAAATGATTGTACCAAGCAAAAATTTTTATGCAAGAACGCATTTAAGCTTTTTTTAGACATGACTTACCCCTTATTTTTATCCATTATCGCATCTGCATATAAGTTCTTTGTGTAAGTTCTCAAATAAGGTGAAAATTAAAGAGCAACAATAACGTTTTCTTATATTGACAGGTCAATATAGTTCGTTATTATGTATTTGCCCTTGCAAAAGGGCAGTTATGTTGTTGTCTTTTAAGACACCACGCTACGGGTTCTGGGGTCGGCAAAACATCAGAGCCCGTGGTTGAGAGCTTTTATAATTTCTAACTTTAAAATTGGTTCATGTAAGCACTACTCCTAAATATTTAATTTCAGATGATAATTTTTTTGATACCGTCTTGTTTTACTTTATGTGCTCCATTATCATTTAGTTCTAAATTAAATGGAAATTCCCTATTTAAAAGCTTGATATAAATCAAGCTAACGGCTACTATAGTAGCGGGGTAAAATACACATGTCAAACATGTATATAAAAAAAGTTGGAAAATCTTATGTATAACCAAAGTAAGGCTTCGCAAGCACTGAGTAACGCTATTACTGCAATTGAAGCTAAGAATGGGGAGAGAATTAGCTTAACAAGAATTAGTAAAGCGATAGGTATATCAAGAAGACGTTTTACTGAATTATTAAAATTTGATGACACACAACCATATCAAGAGCCATCATTCACAGTCATTTCAAAAATCATAGAATACTTTAAGCTAGAAGGATATGCCTTAAGTTATGATGACTTTATTAGTGATAACTTTAAAACAAACTATGAAACCAACGTAATTGAACTAAATGTATATGATTTAAATGGCAACCTTACTGATAAGAAGATACGGTTTGCACCAAGCGAAAGAGCGTCTAATTTTAAATTTAAGGCTTTTTTAATTAATAATGAAATTGCACCTCTTTATCCAGCAGGGACAATTTTTATCGTAGATAAGGACTCTACAGATAATAATTGCAGTATCTTATATAGCGAAAATGGTAAAGCTATAATCTTGAGACGCCAACTGATTAACAATATATCAATATATGCTAATGTAATAGGCGGAAATGTTATTGCAATTAATCATGTAAATATGCTAGGGAAAATTATATATATCACTTTAAATGTTTAATATTTTTGCATAAAATGTATCTAAATGTAAAAATTTCACTAGAGGACAAATGAGTTATAGGCTTCAAGACGTAAATATTGTTAATGGTGAGATAAAAGTTTACTACACAGAGCGCATGTGCAGAGTAATTTATTCAGAGACTTACAGTTACCATTTGCTTAAAAAGTTTGACACTGGCGCACAAGCTGCGATAATAAACGCCGTCAATCAATTTATCATAGGGATACGAAATGATATTTATTAATCAGGCAAAGCAAAATGTTAGGAATCTTTTTTTTGGTGTAAATGAATTCAAACTTATTTGGTTTCTGATGCTATTATATACAATTGTCATATTAACGGCTAACTGGTATAATGCGAGAATTGTGGAATTTTTTGGCATAGCTACAGATGCTGGCACCATAATTTTTCCCATTACATTTATAGTAAGCAATCTTATAACAGAGGTCTATGGCTACAAATATGCTCGCAAGGCGATTTGGTTTGGTTTTTTATTTAATATCGCATTCCTACTCTATGGTTTTGCTATAACAAACTTCGAGTCCCCAGATTATGCTCAGCAACAAAACGCAATGTTTGATAGTATTTTCGCAATCAATATTTGGATAATTCTAGGTTCATTTGTTAGCTATTGGTCTTCCGAGCCTACAAACTCATATATCATGGCTAAACTTAAAATTGTCATGAATGGCAAATTTATGTGGGTGCGCTTTGTTGCATCTACTGTGATTGCAAGCTTTATTGATTCCGTTATATTTACACATATTGCCTTTATATCTTTATTTGATTATGTAACTATTTGGAGTCTAATTATAGTGATGTGGTTTATTAAGATTGGCATCGAAATAGTAGGTCTAACTATATCTCTTCCAACAACTAGGAAGCTAAAAAAATTTGAAGGATTTGATAGGTATGATATTGGAACTAATTTTGCTATTTTTTCGACAGATTGCAGATACTTGAAAGATACAAATAAATATGGAAAATAATTATATTTTTGACATTCAAAAAGAAAAAATTGATATAAAAACATTACACCATTGGCTAAAAGAATGCTATTGGTGTAAGAATATACCTTTAAATATTGTACAAAAGGCAATACAAAACTCTTTATGTGCAGCCATATTTTTTAATGATGAAATTATTGGATTTGCAAGGGTAATAACTGATAAGTGTACGTTTGCCTATAAGTGAATAAGAGTAAACCAACCAAACATCAGGTTTAGCTTACGATCATATAAAGTGTTATTTTTAGTTATTTTTTGATTTATCAAAAACCTGTCCCACAATTTGAGCTGAAAAAATATCTCTATGCCTTTCGCTCCAATCTTTTAATTTATCATCCCAAAGTTGCTCTCCATTAGCTATTTCTTCACTACAAATAGTAGAGACAAACACATTAGAGGCTAATACACTACCTTCAGCAGTTTCAAGAGTGTATCTATCTGGCACTACTACCGTATTAATCTCGGTTACTGACAACATGTCACCATTAGATGCCAACAAATTATCACCAAGGACTAAGTTTTTTGCTATATCAATCGTTTTATTGTTGTCAACAAGCATTACCACACCATGACTTGGAGTAATTTCAAGTTCTATCGTTTGTTGATTTGATGATGAATTAGCCTTAATTCGGATAAATTCAAATAATCCTTCAGTTTTAATATTTTTTGTTACTGTCGTCCAAAATGGTTTTCCATTTTTAATGGTTTTAACTTGGTCGCCAGGATGTATATTAGCTATTTCTTTTTCTATTTCTACTCCATTTTCTTTGGTGATTAATTTTGTTGAGGGAGAAAAACATGACGCAACACATGATGCTCCACAACCCTCAACGCAAGGAGGCAAACATGCAACAGCAGCAGGTCCTGTAAGCGCAGCGCAAATTGCTTCACATCCAGCGACACATGACATAAAACATAGCAAGTAAAAAGGTCCTCCATATGCTACAGAAAAACCAAATCCTATAGCAAAAACTAAACTACCAAATAATTTCATCATGAGTCTCCCTAATAAAGTTACTGAAAATTGCTCATAAAGCATTTAAAGCATTTAAAGCATTTAAAGCAAAATTGATTATCCAAGTTATAATTTTTTTAACAAGATATTTTATGTAACAAATAGAGCCTATGATGTTATATAGTGAAAATAAATAAAGCTTTATATTAAAAATAATATATTTATTAACCCTAACAATCTCATATATTATCTATCTGTTAACTCATAAAAATGTAGAAAAACATTATGTCTCAACAAAATAACGAACTTAACGTAAAAAGATTAAAGAAGGACGGAATCGCTCGCTCGCAAAGCGTTGAGGATGATTTAACCAAGCTGTAATCTTGCTTGGCAACCGATTGCAGCAAATGCTTTTTTGAGCGTGATGAGAGTCAAATTCTTGCGTTTACCAGATTCAATTGCTTGATAATTCTGGTAAGCAATATCCATTGCATTTGCCATCTGTATCATCGTCATATTATGGTCTTCACGACAAAAACGCAGTAAGAGAGGCACAGATACCTCAACTGATGGGAAAAATTCTGTTTCATCATCAAGTTTTACTGATGGGCGATTCACTTTAATTCCTTCCTGCAAGCAAGCTTCAAGATAGCAATCTAATGCTTCTTGCGCCATAGCACGTGCTTCCTCCAAAGTATCACCAAAAGTATGACATCCCTCTAAATCACGGAAAAGCACAATATAAGCCTCATCCTCTTGGGTGATTTTTGCGGGATAACGTAGTGTTTCCATAATCTACCTCATTTTTTCAACAATTTTACACTTGTTTGTTTTTCAATCATTTTAACAGTTGGATAAGGAACGTCTCTACCTTTATGAAATGGAATTGTTGTCAATTTATCATCTTTTATATATTGCCTATGCAAACCCTTGCCTTTTCTTAAGCTCTATCCATCCATTTTGTTTTAGGATTTTAGCAATTTCTTCTGGCTTTATCGGCATATTGCTTCCGTCATCCAAAATTTTATCAAATTATGGCTTTGCATATTATATTATGCAATAAAAACATTAAAACTTTGTGCATTAAAAACTAAAACTTTACACAAACTCAATTTTTTTAATTGATATCCTGGCTGTACCTGAGTGAATTGTACAACCAACATCACACCTCATAACAGATTTTCCTTGTTACCTATATGTTACCTTTAGTTTTAATCATTACCTTTTATTGCTTTTTTATTTATTTGATAAAATATTATTTTGTAAGGCTTTCATATGGTGCACCCGAGGCGATTCGAACGCCCGACCTTTGGCTCCTGAGTTTGATAGAGTCGTATTCAATGGAGAGGTTGGTAAAGTGCATGGTCCTGTTAAAACTCAATTTGGCTATCACTTGGTTGAAATTACTGCACGTTCTTAATTTAATCGTATTTGTAGTTAAATAAATTTTGCCAAATGACTGATTTATTCTTAAACAAATTATCTTAAAATAATTCTGTACCTTTTATTAAATTCAGGTACAATAACGACTTTGAATTTATCAACAGCATACTCGTCACGAATCATTTTTGATGGCTTAAAGCGCAGAAGGGGAGTGGTGGGTATACATTAACTTTTGGGTTTTAACTATATGACTACTGATTCTGAGCAATTAAGCTTTCATGATTTGGGCTTAAACGATAAACTTTTGGCTGCCATTGAGGGAATGGGGTACCAAACGCCGACACCGATTCAAGCAAATACTATTCCTTATGTCTTGCAAGGTCGTGATGTATTGGGTCAAGCGCAAACAGGGACCGGTAAAACGGCTGCATTTGCGTTGCCATTATTACATAATATGGATCTTTCTGGTAAAGAGCAGCTACCACAAGTATTAGTATTAACGCCAACGCGTGAACTTGCTATTCAAGTTGCAGAAAGCTTTGAAAATTTATCTAAAAATATTACAAAATTAGACGTGATATCGATTTACGGTGGTCAAGAGTATGGTCGCCAAATTCAAGCATTACGTCGAGGTGTTCAGGTCGTGGTAGGAACAGCAGGGCGGATCATGGATCATATGCGTAAAGGTACGCTTAAACTAGATGCGCTTAAAGCACTTGTGCTAGATGAAGCAGATGAAATGTTACGCATGGGCTTTATTGATGATGTGAAATGGGTATTGTCTCATACTCCAGAAGCTTGTCAGCGTTTATTGTTCTCTGCAACTATGCCTCGTGATATAATTGGCATTGTAAATGAATACTTACGTGAACCATGCAAGGTACAGATTAAAACAAAAACAGCAACTGCTAAAACCGTTCATCAACGCTTTTTAGTAGTCAAAGGATTATCTAAATTAGATGCACTTGATCGTATTTTAGAAGTAGAAGACACTGATGGTGTGATGGTGTTTGTTAAAACAAAAACTTCAACGATGGAAGTTGCTGATGGTTTAAAGGCGCGGGGGCACCTTGCTGTTGCTATAAATGGTGATATGCAGCAAAATCAACGTGAACATATTATTGATCAGTTAAAGTCATCTAAAATTAATATCCTTGTGGCAACTGACGTGGTTGCAAGAGGGTTAGACGTTGAGCGTATTAGCCATGTAATTAACTATGACTTACCGCAGGATAACGAAGCATACATTCATCGTATTGGACGAACAGGAAGGGCTGGACGCGAAGGAGATGCTATTTCGTTAATTTATATCAAAGACATGCGTCAACTTAGAATGTTAGAGCGTGTGATTCGTCATACAATAGAAGAAATGCAGTTGCCAAGTGCTACAGCTATTATTGAAAAGCGAGTCGCGCGCTTCAAACATGAAGTAGCAGAAGTGATTCGTCATAAAGACTTAAGTAAATTTAAGGCATTAATGCAAGACTTCCAAGTGGAATATGGTGCAGAAACAGAAGATATGTTAGCGGCACTTGCTTTACTTGCTCAAGGAGATAAAAAACTTTTTATTAAAGAAATCCAGGTTCAAGATCAGCGCAATGAGCGTCGTGGGCGAGATGATCAAGATGCAAGGGGCTTAAGAGGTAAAAGAACTGAGCGTGATCAACGTGGTTTTCGATCACAAAATCGAGGTGAGCGTGATTTAGATATGTCAATGAGAACGTATCGTATTGAAGTTGGTCGCAATGATGGCATTGAGCCGCGCAATATCGTCGGTGCAATTGCCAATGAAGCAGGAATTAATAGTCGTCATATTGGACATATTAAATTATTTGATAAATTTAGTACGGTAGATTTACCTGCTGATACACCAAAACAAGTTATTGAGCATTTGAAGAAAGTCTGGGTAGGAGGCAAAAAGCTTGATATAAAAGAAGATGGAAGGTAAGTGGAATTATCTATAGTATGTCGATATTATATAATTCCATTCGTGGATGATACCTAAGTAAACATCAAAATACACATCGTTATATATAGTCTATATATTTACAACTGCATTTTTAGGACAATCATGCAGTTGTCCCCCAAAACTTACACTGAGAATGTTATGAACATTAATAAAGCGATTGCTATACCGTTAGATGGATTTGATGGTTTCGTTTATTTTCTAAATCAAGATGGCGTTATTCTTGACTGCAATGAGGAATTTTTACAATACATAAATAAAGAAAAACCGGATGTCATAGGGAGACGTTTTGAAGATTTTGACAAAGAAAGTGGTAAATTAATCGATAAAGTCAATGATATTATGCTTGGTCTACATAGCGATCAAGATAATTTCATTAAGAACTCCGTGCCTTATTTTAAAACTATGGAGTTTCTTAAATTACAAGAATTAAAAGGTGAGAAGCAACGTCAATATATATTTGACTCTCAAAAACGGTTAATAACAAATCAAAATGGACAAATTTTAGGTTTGCTTAATATTTCTTGGGATGTAAGTAGTGATAGAGTACAAACAAAGGGAAGTTTACCTGAAGAAATTGCCCATGAACTTAAACAGTTATTAGAGGTATTGTTTGGTAAAATTTTCTGTTTCTTTCATTCGATTAGGTTAGACGAAGGTGAAAAAAAAGAGCAGCAGAAACAGATGCTTGAAAAAATCACAGCAAATATAACAAAAGAATTTGATTCTATCTTTTCTAAATTGACGGGATTAACAGAAAATCGATTTATTCTGGCACCTAAAGTGAATGATAGGCATTATGCTTACAAAATGTTAATAGTATCGGATAGAGGTGGGTTTTCAAATTTTTTCAAAGCTATGTTACGGTGTGATTGCTTTGACATTTATGTTTGTAATATGTATGAGTTTGAGGGAGATATTGCTTTACAGTCTAAATTATATGATGGAGTTTTCCAGTTTGCAGTTTTTGATAATTTTGGCTCAAAAATGACAAATTGGTCATGGAAAATTCACTATACTACGATACCAATCATATTAGTTAAGAACGATGACTTTCTTCAAAATGACCTTGGCATATCTGAAGAGCGTATTAAACTTCATTTTATAGTAGATAAAGAGGATTCTGATGCAGCGAAAGATTATGTAAAGGAAATGTTTTCACTATGGTATGAGTTTAGGTTGAACTTTATACGAGCGCGGATAAAAAATACGGGTACCTTCAAAGTATTGCTGGTTGAGGATCATAAAGATTCTAAAGACACACTAAGTCAGTTAATTATATATCTATGCTCAAAACGACAAGTGACTAACTTAGAGGTCATTTCTGCAAGTAACGGTAGCGAAGCATTAAAGTATTTAATTAATATTGAGTTTGATCTTATTATACTTGATCTGGGGTTACCTGACATGACAGGTTATGATATAGTCTTACGTTTAAGGGCGATACAAGAAAAATTTAGGCGAATTTTTACTCCAATAATCGTAAATACTGGGCATGATTTCGAAACGTTTTATGCAACTGAATATGTACAGCAATATGGCTTCGATCGAATGTACCTTAAACCTCATATAGTTAATGATATCGAAGTAATTTTAGATGATTACGTGCCAGAAAAGAAGGAGCTTGTAGGAGAAGCATAAAGAGGAAGGGGGAGTGTTTGTGACCAGTTTATTGTCGGTTTATGAGGCTTATTCAATAGGAGATGTTATATACATATAGACGTTTTTTATGCAGAAAGGATGTAGTCATATTAGTTGAAGGCTTATAGCTTATATAGTTTACATTGTTAGCTTTCCATATTCTTGTCTTAAGTATCCCTATTCACCGTTGTATGAGTAAGTTTTGTAGAAGGTCATTTATTTATGAAATGTTTTCTAGCAGTTTGTCTGCTCTCTTTTACCGATAAGGATATGCAGTTATACTATGTCAGTATAAATACTAGGATCAAGGTGGGAGCGTTAAATGCTAAAAAACAAAAAAAGTATTATTTTATTAATGGATTCATTTGGAATTGGTGCAGCAAAAGATGCCAAAACTTTTGGTGATGAAGGTGCCGATACATTAGGACATATTGTGGAGTATCGTGCAAAAAATAATCTGCGACTCAACTTACCTCATTTAGCTAAACGTGGCTTGCAAAAGGCTGCTGAATTAAGTCGTGGACGTAAGCTTGCTATCGATTTAAGCACAAAAGAAGTAATAATATCCGCCAAATATGGCTATTGTGTAGAAACTAGTAAAGGTAAAGATACACCTAGTGGCCATTGGGAAATTGCAGGTGTCCCTGTTCATTTTGATTGGCATTATTTTACGCCATCACAACAAGACCCTCAAGCATCTGTGTTTCCAGAAGCATTTATGCGTCAGTGGATAAAGCGTACAAACCTCAATAAGGGAGTGATTGATGCAGGTCATGCATCAGGAACAGAAGTGTTAAAAGTGTATGGGATTGAACATTGCTTAAGTGGCAAGCCTATTGTCTATACTTCTGCTGATAGCGTGTTTCAAGTAGCTGCCCATGAAGAATATTTTGGTTTAGATCGATTATTAGAGATCTGTCAAATTGCACGTAAGCTTCTAGATGAGATGGGTTTAATCGTAGGAAGAGTCATTGCTCGACCATTTGTTGGTGAGTCAGCAAATGACTACGCGCGTACAGGAAATAGAAAAGATTATTCGATATTGCCGCCTAACCCCACTTTATTGGATAGACTTACCAAGGAAGGTGGTGAAGTGATCTCTATTGGCAAGATTGCTGATATTTATGCTAATCAAGGAATCACGCAAAAAATAAAGGCAACAGGATTAAATGAGTTATTTGATAAGACGTTAGAGGCATATAAAAATGCTAAACCTAATACACTTATTTTCACCAATTTTGTTGATTTTGATTCAAGCTTTGGGCATCGACGTGACGTTGAAGGTTATGCTAAAGCTTTAGAATATTTTGATACGCGTTTGCCTGAACTAGACCAGTTATTAGATGATGATACAATTGTTATCATTACTGCTGATCATGGTTGTGATCCAAGTTGGCAAGGAACAGATCACACGCGTGAGCATATTCCGTTTTTATTGTGGGGTAAAAAGATCAAACCAGCTTATATGGGTGAGCGTATGACTTTTGCAGACATTGGTCAAAGCATCGCTGATTTTATGGGTGTGAGTGCTTTAAATTATGGATTATCGGTTTTTAAAACGGAGCCTGTAAGTGTTGAAGTATAGTGATGACATTGTAAAAAAAGTAGTTTCACTAATTGATTTAACTTCTTTAAATAAAGAGGATAATGATCAGACTATTGATACTTTGATTAAAAAAGCACGTAATAAGCTTGGACAAGTTGCTGCGATTTGTATTTATCCTGAGTTTATTCAATATGCTAAATCAAAATTAGGAGCAGGAATTAGGATTGCAACTGTCATCAATTTTCCAATGGCAAATGCTTCTTTGGAAGTAGTTAAAAAAGAAGTGGAACATGCGTTGAAACTGGGCGCAGATGAGCTTGATCTTGTAATTCCATATCATGATTATATTAATTTGGGTGAGTCGCCAATATCCATAGAAATGGTTAAAGCTTGTAAAAGACTATGTCAAAATAAAGTGCTTAAAGTTATTATTGAATCGGGTGAATTAACTATTTCTCAAGTTGGCAAAGTCAGCCGTGACATGATTGAAGCAGGTGCTGATTTCCTGAAAACCTCAACGGGCAAAACAGCAACAGGTGCTACTTTAGATGCAGCTAAAGAAATGCTTATTGCAATTGCAAATAGTTCACGTGTTGTGGGTTTTAAAGCATCGGGCGGGATTCGCAGCCTAGAGGATGCGCTTGAATATATTGATCTGGCAAGAGTAATATGCGGTGAATCTTATATTAATGCTCAGTTTTTTCGATTTGGTGTAAGTGGATTGTTAGATAGTATTCTTCAATCTAATCCAATTATGAACAACTATTAGGAAGAATGGGAATGCAAAAAGGTAAATTGATTGCAATTGAAGGACTGGAGGGTGCAGGAAAGAGCACCGCAATTGAATTTATTAAGTCTTATCTATCAAGCAAACCAATTCAAGTTATTTATACTCGTGAACCAGGTGGGACATTTTTAGCAGAGAAAATTCGAACGCTTTTGATTACATCTTTTAAAGAAGAGAGCCTGTGTGCGGAATCTGAACTTTTGCTTATGTATGCAACGCGAATGCAACATATCGAAAAACTGATTAAACCTGCGCTTGATAGTGGTAAATGGGTTGTGAGTGATCGTTTTAATTGGTCAAGTTTAGCGTATCAAGGTGGTGGACGGAAACTTGGCTTTGATAAAGTTAAACAAATTAATGATTTATTATTAGGAAGTTTTATGGCAGATTTGACAATATATATGGATATTGATCCTAAGCTTGGTTTGGCGCGTGCAAAATCCCGTCATGTTTTGGATCGAATTGAGCAAGAAAATATTGATTTTTTTAATTGTGCAAGAGAGGTATTTTTAAAACTTGTGACTATTTATTCTGATAATAGTGTATTGATTGATGGTGCAAAGCCAATCAAAGAAGTAGAAAGGAAATTAGTAAGTTTATTTAAAAAAATGTTATAAATAAAATATTCATTAGAGTTATAAAAATAGGTTTTCAGCTCAACTAAGTCAATAGTTTGTTAGAAATTTATTCATGCACTACCCTAAAGGTTTCTGACAATATTTCCTTAACATTAAATAGCCCGCAATACCGGATAAAAGGGATCCGCCTAAAACGCCAATTTTAACCATATTCATAAGTTCAGGTGTTGTAAAGGCAAGCGTGCCGATAAATAAGCTCATAGTAAAACCGATACCACATACTAATCCAATACCATACAGTTGAGCAGTATAGAGGTTGCGACCAATCGTGAAATACTTCGTTTTGCTAAATAAATATAAGCTTACGAAAATACCAATTTGTTTACCAAAAAATAGACCCAAGATAATCCCAAGCGAAATAGGATGAGCAAGGTCACCAATTGAAATACCACTAAAACTAATACCTGCATTTGCAAAAGCAAAAAGTGGTAAGATCATGAAAATGATCCAAGGGTTTAATCCATGCTCAAGTTTAAGTAAAGGAGAGTTTTTTTCAGTGTGCGGAATGCACATCGCAAGTGCTACACCAGCTAAAGTAGCATGTACACCAGACTCTAAAACGCAAAACCACATAATTACGCCAACGATCATAAAAGGTGCAAGTATTTTGATTCCACAGCGATTAAAGCATATTAATACAAAAAGGCAGATCAGAGCCCCTAGCAATGACAGTAAAGATAAACTGTTTGTATAAAATATGGCAATAATAACAATTGCAGCAATATCATCAAAAATGGCAATCGTTGTCACCAATATCTTAAGTGAAGTTGGAATGCGAGAGCCTAGTAGTGCTAAAATGCCTAGCGTAAATGCGATGTCAGTTGCGGTAGGAATTGCCCAACCGTCTATGTATTGAGGGTTATTATAGTTGAGTAAAAAATAGATTAAAGCAGGAACTAATAAGCCAAACAAAGCAACAAGAGCAGGAATAATAACGTTGGATTTACTTGCTAGTGTGCCGCCGACAAATTCACGTTTAATTTCTAAACCAACGATCAAAAAATATAGAGTCATAAAACCATCGTTAATCCAGTGGATAAGGTTTTTCTGTAGTACAAAATTACCAATTGAAATTCCTGCATAAACTGTTTCCAGCATGTGGTAATAGGGGCTTAACCAGGAATTATTAACAATAATTGCAAACACCGCTGCTGTAAATAGAATAATGCCACCAATGACTTCTATATTGAGTTTTTTACTTTGACTCATGTAGTGTTTCCCTTTTTTTAGATAAACTTTGAACGCGGTATAATATAATACTTAAATGGATTTTACAGCTTTTGAGGCAGCAGAATTATGTTTTATTCTTTACATTCCTTAGCTGGTAATATTGGGGGGTGAAATAAATACCATATTTAACGTACATCCACATTTTGCTTACAAAAGCTTGTAATGCTGGAGGATGCATATTTAAGGTGTACATTTTCTGAATCATTTCTTGAGTTGGGTTGACATTAGGGTCTTTGAATAGTTCATTCAGATATTGATGATTATTAATAACACCATTTGGTTGATAAATATAATTGCTGTTCATAGCTGCAATGTAAGGTTCCATATTGAAATTTAAAAATGCGTAAGCTGCATCCAAGTTTTTAACGCCCTTAGGAATCATCAGCATATCAAACCAAATATTGGTGCCTTCTTTTGGTAGT
The DNA here is from genome assembly GCF_024208055.1 of Candidatus Nebulibacter yamunensis. Classification (NCBI taxonomy): domain Bacteria; kingdom Pseudomonadati; phylum Pseudomonadota; class Gammaproteobacteria; order Thiotrichales; family Francisellaceae; genus Candidatus Nebulibacter; species Candidatus Nebulibacter yamunensis. The sequence continues at coordinate 1,117 of NZ_JAMBMW010000023.1, read as the reverse complement.
ACATAGTGTAAAACCTCAGATGGGTTAATTTCCTTAGCACGCTCGACAGAGCGCACAACATCACCTGAATAACCCATAACAATACATAAATTACCAGCAGTAAAATCGTTTTGATATTTATTACTGTCAAAATATTTAACATATGGACGAACATTATGAATAAGATATAACGCTGCTTTTTCATATTCTGCTTTGTCGATTGTATTGGGGTCAATGCCTGCATAATAAAAATAATTACCAAACACTTGTTCGGGTTCATCAAGCAACGCAACTCCGCATTTTGAAAGTTTTTTTAAATATGTTGAATCGTATAAATATTTCCAGCCATTTGGGATAACGTCATCTCCTAAAACTTTGGCAATTTGATTAACGTTATAGGCAATGCCAGTTGTGCCATAGGTATAAACAATAGCATAGTTATTTCCTGGATCATTAATTTCAGAAATTTTGTCATAAATCGCTTTGTTACGGTATTCCCAATTTGGAAGCTTGTTTTTGTCGAGTTTTATGAGAGCGTTTGATTTAATTTCACTTGGCAGATAAAGTGCACCTTGTTCGATGACATCAAAGCCAGATGCCCCAGTCATTACTTTGGCACGTGTCATATTATCATCTGTAGTATAACTTAAACGCACACGTGTATTAGATAGTTTACTAAAACAAGGAATCAAATTAGGCAACATATAGTCAGCCCAATTAGTAAAGTTTAATGATTGTTGTTTTTTAAATGCCTTGATGGGAGTTGTTAATAATTTTTCACTGCATTCAAACTCATTGGTATAAGCTTGGCTTAAACTAATAAAGCTTAACGTTATAATAAAATAAAACTTTTTTGTAAACATAGCTACGGGCCTATATAACAAAAAAACACTAGTCATTATTGTACACATAACAAAAATAATGGGGAGACGTTTTTAATGGATTTTATACATCTAAGTGCAGATATTAAGCTGTGTTTAATTTTTCAGTTAAGTTGACAATTTTTTAGTGATTAGAGTTCTTTCCAAACCTCAATTAGTCAATTCAAAGTTGTAAATTCCCGTTATTAAATTAAATCGAAGTCCAAACCTTTTTCGTCTATTCCGATATTTGTCGGCAATAATTTTAAAACGTTTTA
>NZ_JAMBMW010000006.1:0-102377 GCF_024208055.1 Candidatus Nebulibacter yamunensis | reverse complement strand
TAAAACGTTTTAAAATTATTGCCGACAAATATCGGAATAGACGAAAAAGGTTTGGACTTCGATTTAATTTAATAACGGGAATTTACAACTTTGAATTGACTAATTGAGGTTTGGAAAGAACTCTAATAAAAATGAAATGGAATAATTGTATCTGGGTAACTAATTGTTATATCACCGCTTCCACCACCCGCAACACTAATTTTATATGTTTCATCAGATATCTTTTTATCACAGTTAACTTCTAAATGCTCTGGGCTTGCATGAATATCCCTATTAAAATCGCAACTAAATGCAACTGATCCATTTAATGTTATATTAATGAATCCAGATACTCTGCTGTTTCCACCTCTACCATCAGGCGAAGTTGCAGAAAATGCCATTAATGCATTTCCTTTCTCTGGTTGATTCGAATCTAAATGCCCATTATAAAAATGTGGTTGATCAACTTCGAAGTTGCCATAAGAATTATTATAAATTTTGATAGTAATATGACTATATGAATCAGCAAATACGAAATTCGATAATATTAACAATGAGGCTGAAAATAAAAACCTTTTTAAAATACTCATCGACGATATTACAATTTTTTGTATGTTAATTCATTAAGAATAATTCATTTAAATTAAAATAAAATTAACATATAAGTAACTTACAGTTAATGAAATTAACTTAACATTAAAAACCTCACCAAGGCATAATTATCTTGAGCAGAATAAAAATTATCTTTAAACAACCATATACTTACTTTTTTGCAAGACTTGTTTTTGAACCCCATTTCACATTCAAGGTAAATGTTACCAGCCAAAAACAAATAGCGCTTTATTCTCACGTCATTTATCCAGCTTTGACCGTAGAGTATATTCATTTTTTTATGTGATTGTGTCTCTGTTAAAGTCAGACAACTAATCCTTGGACGATAACGCCAATCGATCAAAAAACCAATAAGTGCAATCCACCATAATATCAGAGCTAAATACAAAAGGCTATGCCGAAAAAGTACAACAATCATAAGTGCACAACTTATAAACAGAAATGCAATCAAGATAGTTTTTAAGCGTGAAGATTTAATTTCAATTTTATCGATATTCATTTCAAGTGGAGTTTTGTTGTTTCTTTGGTTGACTTACAAAATGTCTCTTTAATTAAAAAAACTGATATAAGGAGAGCGCTTAGCATCAAAATCAGAATCAACAAGAATCCAGTTTGATAATTCTGAACGCTAAGTTCATTCCCTTGTGCTAGCCATGATAGCATACCACCAATAACTGGTGCCATTAATGACGTAACCAACATAACCATACCGTTATTTAATCCTAATCCCGCAGCCAGGTAATTATTATTGCATTGCTCAGCCATAATCGCAAAACCAATACTTTGCCCACTGGCACCTACCCCTAAACAAAAAAATGCAATACTGGTAATAACTGTATTAAATGGGAAATAAGTAATAAAAATTGCTGAGGACAAAACACAAATTGCAGCAATATTCATAATAAGCTTACGCTTACTCATTCGATCTGAAAAGAATCCTAATAATGGGCAACCAATTGCATAACCTAACCACGATATTGTCAGCATATACGAAGAAATAGTCGAACTATAGCCATTTAACATTAAAAAAGCCTTGCCACTATTTTCAGAAAAATATTCAATTGCAAAGTAAACACACGAAGAATAAAGAGCAATATACCAAACCTGTGGTTCACGCACTAACAATAACAAACTATTTGTAAGTGGCTCAGGGCGCTTTAAAATACGGAAACTGGCTGTATAGTCATTATTATTGCGAACAATTAATAACGCAATAATTGCAATGATAAGCCCCACCACCCCCAGCATATAAAAAATAAATCGCCAAGAGAGTTCAGAGTGTGTCGATAAAGCATTTAAAGGACCGGCTGCAAGCATAGGACCCATGGTTCCGATAAATTGTGATAGACCAATACATAAAGCAATATGTTGGCGCGGCATCCAGTCATAAACTGCAACTAACAAACAGATAAAACCAAAAGAAGAGCCGATACCCATTAATACTCGAAAAATCAAAGCACTATTAAAGCCTAAGCTCATGCCAAATCCAATCACCGCAAAAGCGCAAAATACTGTTGCAAAAAACAAGGTTCTCTTAAGACCAAAGCGATCAGTGATAAAACCAACAGGAAGCTGCATCAAACCATATGCCATTTGATATGCTGTTGAGCTTAAAATAGCAAAACTTATCAAATTTAAATTTAAATCTTGAACAATCGTATGTTCAAAGGTTCCTAAGATCGTTCTGAGCAAGAACTCATACATAAAAAATAACGCACACACAATCCAAATAATTACGCCAATAAGGCTCATTTTCTGATTATGATTCATTTGCTCTACCCATCTCCCTCAAATTTTGTCTCCTGCCATTCTTCCAATATGGCTTTGGCTTTTTCATTGTCGACGAAAGATGCAACTTTAAAAATAGACGTGCCTTCCCGTATCAAAGGTGAACGGTTAATTCCAACGATCACACCATCCAGGTCGGATTTGATAATCGTTGCATTTTCATTACTAAATGGGTCAGACAGTCTACCAATTTTTTCTCCTTTTGTAATCGACTCACCAAGAGACACATCGCTATGCAACACGCCAGATGAGGAGGAAATAATCCAATCATCATCCTTAGAGAAGACTAAAGCAATACTCTCACTCACTGCTCCCTCTAGCATTTTAAGTGTACGCATAACATTTTTCACACCCACTAAACCGACTTGAATTGCTTGCTGATCAAAACGCATGGCTTCACCTGCTTCATATACTAATACTGGAATGTTTAGGTTCTCTGCTGTCATTCTTAGGCTACTTATTTTTGTTTCCACTTCAGTAATAACGGGCGCTTGGAAAGCTCGAGCAAGTTTTCTTGCTTCTTTACTATCAAAATTACAATATACTTGCGGCAAAATTTCATGATTAAGTGAGCCAGTTTGCAGCTCTATACAATAATTCACTTTTTTTAGTATTTCATGAGTGAATACATGTGCAATGCGTTCACCAAAATTACCATTTTCATCTCCTGGAAAGCAGTCACTTAGCTTCATACCATTTGGTGTGAACTCAGGAAAATGCGCTAAACCATAAACGTTTAATACTGGAATGGTAATGAGTGTTCCTGCTATTTCATTCGCTGATATATCATCAAACAACTGGTTAACGATTTCCAAACCGTTAAACTCATTGCCATCTGTCATCGCAAACACCAACAAGCACTCACCTTTTTGTTGTCCATTGATCACTTTTATTGGCATATACATCGGGGAACAGGAATACTGCTCTGGTAATGGGAGTGCCAAAGTTGCTTTTTCCCCAGGAGATACATTAACATCACAAATCTTAAAACTCGTGTTTTTCATCGTGCTTATTTCTCTTTTCTATCCTGATTCATAAAAACCATCCTAACATTGATTAATAAGTGCTTTCAACCTTAAGCCAAGTCTATCGTCATCCCATACACGCGACCCTTGCTACTTGCCCAACGCTTCGCCCTTATGTAGATATTAGTGTTGTAACCTTGCAATAAGGAAAGCTTACCATTAGAGTCAATCCCTGCCCACCTTCTGATGTGCGGGCACTAATTTGACCATCATGTAAACGCACAATTTCCTTTGCAATTGATAAGCCTAAACCACTTCCAGCCTGACCTGTCCCGACTTCTCGATAAAATCGATCAAAAATCCTTTTTTGCTTATCTTCTGCTATACCTATGCCATTATCGACGACTTCAAAAATCACTGTGTCTTTAGTGACATAACTATATAAGGTCACCTTACCTGAGGCTTGCGTATAGCGAATTGCATTATCAATGAGGTTTCGAAAAAGGACACCAAGTAGTGCTTCGCTAGCAAAAACATAGGCAGACTCTTTGCTTGGCATAAATTGTAAATCAATGTTTTTATGCAGCGCTAACAACGCTAAATCTGCTAGTTGATTCTCAGCTACAATATTTGCATTGACTTGCTGTTTATTGGGTAAGTCTTGTTGTGGTTCTAAGCGACTTAAGGTTAAAAGTTGATCAATAATATAAAAATAGCGATCTGCTCCACTGATGATATTCGCAATCTTTTTTTTGATTTCATCTATATCATTTAAGTTTAGAGCTACTTCTGCCTGAGTTTTAAGTGCAGCAAGCGGTGTTTTAAGCTCATGTGCAGCATCACTAGCAAAGCGCTTTTCACGGTCTAGTACCTTGCTAATTTTTTGAAACAAAGTATTCAGCTGATTTAAAAGTGGTAGCACTTCAGGTGGTGCAGTTTTAATGGCAATGGGTTCCGGTTTACGTGGATCTTTTACCGCAATAGCACGACGAATATCCGATAGTGGACGCAAGGCTAATTGCACAATAACAAATATCGAAAACAATAAAAATACGTACAAGATAACTAAATCCCATATCGCACTACGAAATAGATTTAAAAACATCTGATGCTTGAAGTCAGAGCTCACCAAAACCACAATACGATAAGGTTGGTAACGACTATTGATACTAAACATATTCCATGCTTGCATACCTTTTGCTGTTTTTAAGTTCATGGTTTGAAAAGTATCTAATGTACCTTTTTGAAAAGTTGACATCTCTGGCGAGCCAGTAGAATGCAACAATAGATTACCATTGCGTCGATCATAAACTTGAAAAGCAAATGAGTCTTGATAAACATTATCAAATTGCGCAACTTTTGGCTTTAGGTTATCAGCGATGTTATCAAGCATGGTCAATGAATTAGATTTCAACAAATCACTAAGTTGACGCTTAGAACTATCTTTTACTGCTGCAGATAACAAAGCATCAATTGCATTCGCACTATTAACCATCTGCATTTTAAACAAATCTTCATTTTGTTGACGCATTTTATAATAATTGAAAATCCCTAAAATAAAGATTGAACAAGTAATCAATAAAATAAGACAAATACTCAAAAATTTCTGAATTGACAGTCGATTGTTTAAAAAAGTGAAATAATTAATATTCTTCATTATCTGCTACTTATCACTTTTTTTGAGCTTCCCACAGTGCATTTAACTCATCAAGACTTACATCACGTATATGGCGTTTTTTTTCTTTTAAAGCAATTTCAATACCGCGAAAACGCCGTTCGAATTTTTTATTTGCCCCACGCAAAAGCATTTCGGGATCTGCTTTTAAATGGCGTGCTAAATTTACACAACTAAACATTAAATCTCCCAATTCTTCTTGTGCTTTTTTTTCATCTACTTTTAGTACTTGTTTAAGTTCATTGACTTCACTGACCAGTTTATCAAAGACATCCTCAATATTATCCCAGTCAAAACCTACAGCTGAAGCTCTCATCTGTAATTTTTTTGCCATACTTAACGCAGGTAAGTTAAGTGCAATCTCATCAAGTTCACTTTGGCGCTCACCACGCTCTTTTTGCTTGATTTGTTGCCATTGTTTTTCCAATAGTTCAATTTCTCGTATTTGACCATCGCCAAAAACATCCGGATGACGTCGAATGAGTTTATCCGTTAAAACATGAACGATATCATTAAAATCAAATAGTTTTTGCTCTTTCGCAATTTGGGCATAAAAAATTACTTGATTTAATAGATCAGCAAGCTCGTATTTAACGTCAATTGCATTTTTGTGCTCAATCGCATCGACCAATTCATATGCTTCTTCTAAGGTGTGTTCCGTTAATGAATACCAAGTTTGTGACCTTGTCCAAGCACATCCTTTTTCTTCATCACGCATCACCTGCATGACATGAAGTAAATCCGATAACGGATAGTAATCAGAAGACATCTTTACGTGCCCTTAATTCACAAAAAGCTGATTTAGCATCTATCACTTTTCTATTAGATCGCTGTAAAATATGCTGTAAATTGGGTTCATGCGTACGCAAAAAGATATTCATCGATTTTTCATCTTGAATACTGGTGATCGGCTTGTCTTCAGCTGGAACATCCTTTACTTTTTTATACCAGATTTGAAATGCTTGATCATGAGCATCAATACTTTGAGCAAATAACAAATTATTTTCAAAATAATCGTGTGCTGGATAAAGCTTCACTAAACCTGGTAAACTCACCAAGCGCAAAATACTCTCATAAAGCGCATTCACATCAGCTGTACTATCTTTTAGATTCCCTACCCCCGCTGTAAAAATCGTATCACCACAAAACAAAAGCCCTTGTTCCTGAACATAAAAACTTACGTGTGATGCCGTATGCCCAGGACATGCCATCACCGTGCAGTCTGCGGTTGAAAAGCTTAAGTTTTCACCGTCTGTTATAACATAATCAACCCGAACTCCCCTAAACTCATAGAAATGGGCATAAATTGGAAGCTGATATTTTTCTTTCAAAGAAACAGCAGCGCCAACGTGATCACCATGTTCATGTGTCAATAAAATCGCCTCTGGTTTAAGTGCATTTTGTTCACAAAATTGAACAAAATGATCAACCAAAGTAGGATCAATAATTAAAGCTGTTTGACTGACATCATTTACCAACGAATAATTATAATTTCTCAGCGAATTGTTTAAATACCAACGTTTAACATAGATCATTTTAACTCCAATAATAGCTGTTCTACTTCAGCTAAAAGCTTATGTGCTTGATTTGGCATAGATTGATGCTCACAAAATTTTGAGCGTAACAGTAAATATTTTACCTCCTCTTGAGTCGTAAGCTTTGTGCGTTGTAGTCGATCTATATGTGTTTCCATAAATTCCCAATCCTGATAAACAAGCGCTTGTGTTAGCAACAACAAATTTAATTGATCTAAATCACCATCATTTTGTTTAAGCCAACATGCTTTTATAAATTCATACGCTCTTTGATCTTTTAGTTTATTTAAATAAAGCAATACCAGTTCAAATCTAAGTCGATGTGTTAGCTCCTTTTGAATTTGCTCTCTAAAATCAGCAAGAGGTACAAAAGCTGCTAGTCGTTTAAAGTATACACAGTCAAGCCCACTCGTTATACGACAACGTTTTGGCAAGCCTTGCCAAATTTCACTTAAATCATTGTAGCTTACCACAGACATTAAAATCTGTTCAAAATAGTGATTAAGCTCATCCAAGCTGAATAAATGTTGATATTTAACAATCGTATTTCGAGCAATGATAGATTGTTTTTGTTCAATCTGACAGATGATAAGTGTATGAATAAGGCTTTTGCTACGTGGTTCTTGTTCGATTAAACCCTGCAACAGTGCCAACGCTTCGCCATATTCAGCAACCTTAACGAAAATCATCGCTTGATAATAACGCCAAATAAACTCAAGTTCCATCTGTCTTTTTAGCGCAAGTAAAATACTTTGTAATTCTTTATATTTACCTGCATCGTAAAGACTTTGCCAATAGAGCATGGTCAACCCTTCACCAACCTCGGGAGTATCAAGCTTAGCTTGCGCTTTATGTTTATCAATATAGCGTTGATCTTGTAATAAATAGGCTTTTTGCATTTCAACAAGTAATATATTGAGTTTCTTTTTTTTACGCATGTGCAAGGTTTGCCACCAATGTCTTGGCGTAAACACAACTACCTTAAGTAAATGATAAACAAAACCTAAAATAGTAAGTCCCACAACAATAATAACGATGAATAACCATAACGGCAGTTTAATCAAAGTATCATCGACAAAAAAAGCAACCACACCAGGATGATACAATACCGACAGACTGCCAAGTACTGCTAAAGCACAAATCAATATTAACCATGCTACCTTTTTCATGATAGCTTACCTTGTGGTTCTTGTGGAAAATTCATTTGTGGTGTAGTCGTTTCAACCGAGTTTTGTTGAATGGATGTGATTAATTGATCAATTTCATCATTTATCTTAGCAGGTGTAACTTTAATTTGTGCAATTAGCGCAAGTGCAGCTTGCCTTGTTTGATCATCAGCAAAGTAACTGAGGATATTTTTATCCAATGTTTCTTTAATGGTTTGCAACAATGGGGCATCGTTATTCAGAAGTGCAATTTTAAGCTCAAGTAATAATTCATATAAATTTGCCAGTATTTTAAAATGCGCATTTTGAGCAAGTAAAACGCTATTGTCATTTGTGAGTTTTTGTACTTGAATAAGCGATTTTACTTGCTGCCATAAAACATCAATCGCCTTGCTCCAACTTTCATCAGCTGCATTTGATTGCACTACAGCAGTTGCTTTATTAGTTTGATCTAGAGCAATAGGTGGTAACGATTTTAATTTTAGAAGTAGAGCTTGCAAAGTAGAGATCTTGATGAAGTTATCTTCAATACTTACACTATTTTGTAATTCTGTGGCAATGGCATCAAGTTTGGGAAACCATCCACCAGCTTGATCGATGTTAATAAGTATCGATTTTGCTTGATTAATGAAAAATAGAGTTTGTGTTGTGCTGCCTAGAACTTGCCATGCTTGTTTAGCAAACGCTAGGTTTAGGATGAGTGTTTGTTTGCGCATAAGCTGAATTTGCTTACTTAACTCAGTAGTTGGCAATAAATAGCTTTGCTGTAATTGGCTAAGTTTTTGTGCAAGCTCGACCTGATTAAGATCGTTTGCTTTTAATGCATTATCTATTTCTGATTTTTGCTTTGTTTGTTGTGCTTGTAATACAGTTAATGCGTCTTGCTGCTTATTCATCAGCATATCTTGAGTATTAAGCTTATTTTGCAAAGCTTTAACAACACTATCATCTATCTTGGTTGGCATTTGTTCGACACTGACGAATTCTTGCAATACCGCGTTATAACTTTGCTGCTTATACAATGCAAATAGACCTACCCCCAATCCACATAGCGCAATACCAATGGCTAATAACACAATAAAAGTATATCCTCGCCCGCTTGATCTATAGAGCTTATCTTTTATAAGTTTGGACACATCAGGTTCCTCTATTAAAAGCGCTTGCCGCTCTTTAATATGTGTTAATGGCACATCAGTGTTTTGTGTTTGTTGCGCTGTTGGATCCTCATCATGCTTAGTCGTTTCATTTACCATCTTACCATCCCTTTTTTGAGCAGTGTCATAAGTGTGTTTATAAGCGCATCGTTGCTCAATTTCTCTAACAAATATAATTTAACAAAACCTTGGCATTTAGCCCAGCTTAACATTCGGGTATTTGTTACAGTAACGATAGATTCATTGCGCCAACTAGGGTACAGATCAAACATCGCCATCGTTGCTTGCATGGCATCAAAGCTAGTATAGAGAATAACGCAAGGCGCTGTTTGAGAGTCGATAGATTGCAATTGTTGCACTAAATCATGCTTACTCACGAATACGCGCCGATAACAGTCCACCATTGTTAATTTTTTGACTTTGTTTGCTAAAGCATATGCTAAATACTCGCGTCCTCCTTCGCCTTTCACAATCAAAAAGTGCCCTTTAGATAATACATCTGCGCTATAATCCATCACTTCAAGTAGTCCCTCTGAGTCAGCATGTTGCGGCGCGATTGCACTTAACCCAAACGCTTTAAGCTTAGCCTTGGTCGCCTCACCAATCGCCCATATTTTTTTGTCGTCAAGCATATCAACAGGCACCATTTGGTGGAAGAAAGCTTCAACAGCAAAGGTACTCGTAAAGATCATATCTGTCACCCTATCAATTGCATTAAGCTCAAAAGGCAAATAATTGATTATAAAAGGCTCAATAACAACTGCACTTATATCACATTTATTTAATTGCTCCACAAGTTCAGTTGCTTTGGGCTCAGGTCGGCAGACAATAACTTTAGGGGGTTGTTGCATCGACATATTTTTGTGCCGTACTATAGATATAGTTGATCATGGCATATAATCCATTATTACGTGTTGGACTTAGGTGTTTAGCCAATCCAATTTCTGTCATAAAATCAGTAGTAGAATCAAGAATTTCATGAGGAAAGGCATCGCTATAAACTTGCAATAGCAATCCAATTAAACCCGATACAATTGCGGCATCACTGATACCATGAAACATAAGCTTGCCTTGTTGCAACTGCGCATCAAACCACACTTGTGACTGACAACCTTTAACCATGTGTGCTTCATCTTTTTTACTCTCTGGGAAAGGTTCTAAATTCTTGCCTAAACCAATCAAATAGGCATATTTATCACTCCAATCGTCAAAAAAATTAAAGTCATCAATCAAAGCCTGTTGTCGTTCCATTATATTCATATTTTCACTCGTGTTTATTATGTAAGGCACATTGGCAATAACGTTTACTTATTATGTACGCTTAATCATTTAATCAATGTTACTTATAGTGACTTCATATAAAGCTATGCTTATAGCTTATAGAATGATAGCGGTCAAAGCACAAACGGAATGCTTTTTATTTTCTTTAGGTGATAGAGGGTTTATTAACCGTCTAAACTATTCTTTTATTTTTTTCTCTAACAGACCTACAAATACCAATATTAACGCTGAAACTAAAAAAGTTAAGTGCAATAATACATACCACATCAAATCACGGTTCGATAACTGTGGAATATCCAAAAATTGCTTAAGTAATGAAATAGAGGAAATTGCCACAATTGATCCTGCAATTTTAAGCTTAACACCCGTATGTGACAAGCGTTTAATCCAAATAGGTTCACCTGATTTGTGTTCAACGTCGATTTTTGAGACAAAATTCTCATAGCCACTGATAATTACAATCACGATTAAGTTTGCCACCAAAACGGTATCACACAAAGTCAAACCAAGCACAATCAGCTCATGCGGTGCTAAGCTCTTTATCGTCATAAAAAGGTGTAAAACTTCGCTTGCCATTTGATAAACAAAAGCAAGCAAAACCAATACTAAAATAAGGTAAATTGGCGCTTGAATCCAGCGACTTGCAAAAATGGCACGCTCAAGAAAAACTTCAAGCTTACTGAGTTTATCAGCACTTCGTTTTAACATTTATTTCTCTTTTCTTTATATACTCTCTTTGTCATTAAATCATACTGCTACTTTGTGTTGATACTTTCTCAGCAGTTAACCATTTGTTGATTGCATCAACGTCTTTATAGCTCAATACCCCAGCTGTATTTTTCAAAGTCAATAAATCATTGATATAAGCATATTTTGCCTGAGCATATTGCCTTTGGGCTTGGAAGAGTTGTTGCTGTTGTTGTAACAGATCGACAATAGTGTGCGTTCCTACATCATAACCTGCTTTCATCGCTTTAACAGAAGCTTCTGCTGCAATAACTGCTTGCTTGTAGGCCTCTACTTGAGCAATGTCGGATAACACGGTTAGGTAAGCTGTTTTTAGCTTACTTTCCGTTGCACGCTGTGTTTCTTGCAAAGTATATTTGGTCGCTGTTGCTGTATATTGTTGAGATTTTAATGCCGCATAGTCACTGCCACCATTGACAAGATTCCAGCTCACCCCAACACCAGCTGCTGAAGTTGTGCTCCCTGACGTATAGTTTTTATTTTGGTAATTTAAGTTACGTGACAAAGAAGCATTTAACTCTGCCGCAGGCAAAAATGCTCCCCATAAACCACTTACACCCGCTTGAGCTGCCTCCACTAAAAATTGATTTTGTACAATATTATTATTTTGCTTTAATGCAATTTGCAGCCACTTATCCATATTGTCTGGCTGTGGTTTGTCGAATGGGAATTTGTCACTTAAATTTTCAATCGATGTCACCTGTTCACCGATAATTTGACTGATTTGCGAAAACGCTGTCGCTAAGTTGTTTTTAGCTTGCACAGTTACCGCTACTGATTGTTCATATTGTGCTTTAATTGCTTGGACATCGGTAATAGCCGATAATCCCACTTTATATTTTTCTTGCGTTTGATTGAGCAATTCTTTATTCCAAGATTCATTTGCTTGTGCATAAGCAAGGTTGTCTTCTGCTTGTAATACCGCAAAATATGCACTTGTAACAAAAATAATTAAATTTGCTTGCGCAATCACAAAAGTAATCGCATCTGCTTTAGCTTGATAACTTGCATAGTTATATCCTCCCCACGCTCCCCAATTAAAGAGTGCTTGTGTTGCTGTTAAGCTAGGCGCTTGAGTAAAATATTTGTTTTTAGCACCCGTTGACTCATCCACAGTTTGGCTGTAGTTACTCTGTGCATTATAGCTTGCGGTAATATTTGGCAATAGCTTACCTAAAGCTTGTGGTACGTTTTGCTCAGTTGATTTAAATGTCGCTTCTGCTGCTAAATATTGTGCATTATGTTGTTGTGCAAGTGCATAAATCTGTGACAAATTTTGTGGTAGAGAAGCTGTTTTTTCTACATCAGCATCCATCGTGTCTATCTTAGCTAACGCTAATCCAGTCATTAATAATCCACTTAATAGTATTGTAATTCTTTTCATCCGCTAACCTATCGTGATCCATTATTAAAATTTAAATACTGCTTTTTTTGCTTGCATTTTCTTATCTACATTTTCATAAACATCAAACGTTGATGTTTGATGATATGAACCATCTACGTTTTTATGAATCAAAACCGCCTTAGCATAGCCACCTTTGGCTAAAAAGTATAGCATTCGCCCATTTCCTGCTAAGTATTTTAGATAATTCTCAGGCGATACAGTAAGATATTTATGCACCACTATAACATCAAATTTTACATCCAATCCAACAAGTTCAGTCAATGTTTTAGCATCTTTTGTCACACCAAGGTGATATTTTGCATTGTATACCCCAATCGTCTTTAAAGCATTTTTAACGTGATTTAACATATCTTCGTGTTCACTTACCACATCGATAAGCTTAGTGAGTTTAGCCAATAAAGCGGTTAAATAGCCACAACCACAACCTAGTTCCAAAGCCCTTTCATGCCTTTTAGGGGCAAGTTGTTGCAACATCTTAATTACCGTTTGAGGCGTAAGCTCTTTTTGACCGTGATTAAGCAAAATTTCGACCTCAGAATAAGCCAATTCTTTAAAACTTTTTGGTACAAATATTTCTCTTGGCGTATCGATAATTGTGCTCAATAAATCCCCATATGGCACACCCAAGGGACGGATTTGCTGTTTTATCATGTTTTCTTTTGCAAGCTCAATATTCATATTAGAGACCTTTATTGCCACTATGTCGCATCTATTGTTTAGGATACCGTTTACACGCGCCTAGTAGCTTAACGTAGCTTTTTTTCCTGCGGCTTATTCTAAACTTATCGCATTGGATATTCAAACAATGTCGGCAGTGTTTTATAAAATAACGAATGAAAGTAGTATGAATCTGAGTTATACTTTTATATAACAAAAAAACTTGGAGAATAAATACAATGTCATCACTATCACTTAGACAATCAGGTGGTGCGAGTATTGTGAGCATCCCTAAAAAAATACTTCAAATTCTCAACTTGCATACGGGTGATAAGCTTGATATCCATGTTGAAGATAATAAAATCATTTTGATACCTAAAAAAGAAGAATTAAGTCTAGAAAAAATGCTTGCTGAAAGCCCAAAAGATAGTTTTAAGCTTCTTGACGAAGATAAAGAGTGGGTTCAAGCCAAGCCAAAAGGAAAAGAGATTTGAAAAAATATATTCCAGACCAAGGAGATATTATCTGGCTTGATTTTGATCCAAGCCTTGGTCGTGAAATAATGAAACGCAGACCAGCACTTGTTTTAACAAAAGCTGTTTTTAACGATCACACGGGGTTTACCTTTGTTGCTCCAATTACAAGTGTGCAACGGAGCAATAAATTTGAAGTTACACTTCCCGGAAAATGTAAAACAAAAGGCAGTATTTTAACATTTCAGATTCGCTCAATGGATTTTAAATCAAGAAATGCTGAAAAAATAGAAACGTGCCCCAAAACATGCCTTGATGAGGTCCTCAAAATTTCTAAGGTAATATTGTCGTAATACCCCTTAATCTAACAATAGTAAACTCTCTATCTGAATCATCGCTGCTTAAAGGGTTAGACTCGGTGCAGAGGAAGTAATACAGGATGTGTTAAACACTCGCTGAAGCAATAATCCCTACCCAACTCAAAATACAAAAAACAATGATCGTGGAATCAGCGAGAAACGTATGATGGAGGTTTTAAATGAGCAATAAATACATTGGTCAAAGCATTAATTCTCATATTGAGGAGAAAATGGATAGTCAAGAATTTGAGACTTATTACACACTAAGGTAAGAGTTTAATTTAATCATCACGCCTATCCTCTAGTAATAGACGCTTAATATGGGTTTCTCTTGCGGTTGAAATCGCTTTGCGTAGACTCTCTTCTAAGATTTCTTTAGGTGGTAATTCTGTTAGGTATTGAGCAACATGAATGCCGGTTTTATCCATTTCAAGATATTCAATATCATCATGATCTTTGCCTGCACATAAAATAATGCCCATAGGCTTTTCTTCGTAGTCAAGACGTTCATTTTTATCCAGCCAGTTCAAATACCATTCCATCTGCCCTTTATAAGCTGGATCAAAATCACCGAGTTTAAGATCGATGGCAATAAGGCGGCGCAGTCGACGATTAAAAAATAATAAATCCAGATACCGATCCTTTTTGCCAGTACTCATACGTTTTTGTCTAGAAACAAAGCAAAAATCAGTTCCAATCTCTTGCAGGAATTCAGTGATATTTTGCAAAATCAAATCTTCGAGTTCTTGCTCTGAAGCATAAGAATGAGCACCAATGAAATCCAAAAAGTAAGGTTCTTTAAATGTCATCTCTGGCGTCATTTCATCGTTATTTTTAAGTTGGCTAATTTGAGCTTTAATTACCCCCTCTGGTTGCTTGCTTAAACCAACACGCTCATAAAGCATTCCATTAATCTGCTTTTGCAATGCTCGAACGCTCCATTTCTGTACACGGCACATTTCAGCAAAAAAGTCTCGTTTTAAGTAATCATCAATACCGCAAATAAGCACAAAGTGAGACCAGGATAATTGTCGCGACAGCGTTGAGACAATCTTGCGATCAGGATATAACTTAGCAAATTTGATCATACGAAATAAGTTTGCTCGACTATAACCTTTACCATACTTCACTTTAAGTTGGTCGGCTAAAGAACTTACTACCATTTCACCATAGTCAGCTCGATCGGACTGTAGTAAACGATCATTGATGCGCTCGCCAATCAGCCAGCAAAGTAGCACTTGAGCTGAATTATACTCTCTGGCAACATGATTACGAGCTTCTTCAATAAGTTTGGTAACGTCATGAAATAAATCAATTGTGCCTTCTGATGAAAGCATATCAGATTTTGAAGCATTTATTTCTGTTGGTATTTTATCTGTCATGTCAGCTGTCCTTTATAAAGTTCCTATAATGACCAATATCGGTAAATACGCGGTTCATTTTAGGTAAATCAGGTGGCTTATGCTAAATAATGCTGTTAAATGTTTATAGTTGTGTAAAAAGTATGCAAAACAAATCACTAGTGTGCATTTATCGATCATATTCCCCTTCTTTAAATACAAAAAACGTCATAAACATAATTACAAAATCAAATGCGGATTCTTGGGTCCACGAACATACCAGGCAAAGGTGTACCTTGTTGTTGGAGAAGTAGCGACTTCATAACTACCCTTATTGTGTACTCGTGTACTGCCATTCATGATATCAACAAGCCACGCCTGATTACTGTTTTGCGAATTTGCTGTACTTGTCCAATAATAAGCATCCCCTGGAATGTCATAAAAAAATCCTTGACCCAATAACCAATCTCTTGGTGTACCAGCGCTTCCATAATTCACTAAACTTAACATTTCACCTAAGTCAGGTAAACGCCAATCAGTATAACCACATGTTTTGGCACCTGTAGCAGCGTTCGTTAAATGATGCCAAGTATGTCCACCATTTCTAGCATTATGTTGCCACATCAACCCCGTTAAGTTATCTATTTTTGCGTCAGCACAACGTGTACTATCTGCCTTAACTGCATCTTCAAATCTGGGATTTGGCCATCCTCCAAAACCCATACCACCTGGCTTGACATCTTGAACGATAGCCGCCGCAAAGCTATACTCACCAATGCCTAAGGTCATGGACAAGGTCATAACAATCCCGATTTTTTTTATTATTTTGTGCTGAATGCTTTTCATCGCATATTCCTTAAAAACTCTATCGATTTTTGTACCTATTTATTCTGTTTCAATTTTTACTTACAAAGCAATTAAAATAAATCATCAAATGACTCAATGACCGTTGTTAATCAACGAATAATCACTACATAAGCTCGTCCATTGCGCTTAGGAGCGAAAAAAGTGCCACCCTCTCCCATATCCACGAGCCAGGCTTGATCTTTGTCAGGTCCATATTCCGTACTTGTCCAATAACCAGCAGTATCTTGAAAGTTATTAAACCCATTGGCATTTAACCATATGTTTGGCTCTTGAGCGCCATAATTCACTAGGCTTCGAAGCTCATTAATATTGGGCACGCGCCAGTCCGTATAACCACACGCAGAAATAGGATGATCCTTTGCAAAGTTCGCTGCAAAATTCATTGCACCCTGCCAATTTGTGCGACCCTCATAAGCATTCTTTCGCCATGTCAAACCCGTTAATTTATCACGTAGTAAACTAGAGCAAGGCACACCATCTGCTCCAATTGCCTCTACAAACCTAGGGGTTGGCCATTGTCCATCACCGCGAAATGCTGCATCATCCGCTTGGATCACAACATCATAAGCGAAGCTTTGACTTGCCACTCCCAAGAAAATAAGCAGGGTTGAAAGCAAGCCAATTTTTTTTATTATTCTATGCTGAATGTTTTTCATATTATATTCCTAGCATTTATTAATTTTTATTAAGCCTTAACAAGTATTACGTAAGCAGAATCAGTTTTTAGCTTCTCAACTACTTTACCATTCGTCATATCAACTGCCCACACATAAGTATTTGAGAGCGCAACAGGGCTACTTGTCCAATAAGTCCCAACCAAACCACTGCCCCCGACATCAGTTAACCATACAAAAGGAGTTCCCGCATAACCAAAGTTCCCTAAACTTTGTAGCTCATTTACGGTAGGTAACCGCAAACCTGTCATCGCACCACAATTATTCTCAGTACTAATACTACTAATATTATTGCTCTCCTGCCACATAATCGACCTAAAACTCACGTGCCACGTTAAACCTGTTAAGTTATCATACCATCTATATACAGGGATTCCTCCAGAGCCCATCATAGTACAGAAACCCAAGTATTTAATCCTTCCCTCAGGCCATTGATGATTCGGGAAAGTAGCTGCATCTGGTTGAGGCGCAATTGGGGAGGTTTTAGATTTAGCCGTGGTGACTGTACTAGTCGTCTTTTTATACCTACCACCTAGACCCAAATTATATTTTACTAAAAAGCCGACATTCTGCACACCCGGGGTGGATGGCGTAAATACACCACTTACCTCACAAGATTGATTGAAGTTTAATACCATATTATCTTCACATGTTCCATTGCCAGAATTTAATTGTACAGTCCCATTATCAGTATGCTGCCCTGTTATACTTAAAGCTGATACAGGTGCACCAACTGCAAAAGATACACCAGAGTTAGTAACAACATACCTAAAAGGATAGCTCTCACCCACAACCGTTTGCTCTGGAATTGGCGTTACTGTCGTAACTGTAACCGGAGGGCGCTCTTCACGAACAGCCATCACATAAGATCTATTGCTCTTAGCGGCTACACTTAATTGACCGTTAGTCATATCTATCCACCACACTTTAGTATTGTCAGGACCATATTCCGTAGTTGTCCAATACTCACTTTGAATATTATTAAACCCATTGGCATTTAACCATGATGCGGGGGTTCCTGGATGACCATAATTCACCAAACTACGCAGTTCATTTAGATTAGGTTGACGCCAGTCAGTATAACCACACGTGGATCCTTCACTTGTCCCAGTAGGCCAAGTTGCATTCCATGATGTCGAGCCATTGCGACCATCTTTTCTCCACATCAATCCTGTTAATTTATCATATACCGCATCATTACAAGCTTGACCAATACTGTTAGTCGCCTCTTCAAATCGTCTAGCCGGCCATTGCTGACTGGATGAAGTGACACTGCCTGATACAGGGGCAACTGGGGTGGTTAAACCGTAGACAGCACTTAGATCAAGTGAAGAAACAAACTTTCTACCCATACCTTGATTGTATCCCAATCTAAAACGTGTCATCGCTGTACGTAAATTTCGTGGTGTGAATACACCAGTTACTTCACAATATCCACCTATAGCCATCTCCCCTCTACAGCCATGTGAAACAGTATTAGTAACAGCGCCCGAACTACCATCATACTCTACGTGGACTCCTTTTATAGCAACCTTTGAGGTATTTTTAAATTCATAAGTAAAAGGATAGCTAACACCCTTCATCATAACGCTTGGAAGCGCTACTACCTTGGTGATATTAATTGTGACTTTCTCAACATCATAAGTCACCACAGCGGTTCTTTTCCTACCAACTCCATCAGTCACTTCCACATTAAATGTGTAGCGATTATTACCAGTTGCATTATATGTAGGTGCCTTAAATGTCGCATTTTGGGCGTTCTGATTTGTAATGCTAACCCCATCTGTTGTCGTCCACTTGTATTGATACGGTGCAGTACCATTACTTGCGCTTGCACTCAACGCTTGTTCCATTTCTTCCTGTACAAAACCATTAGTACCTGCACTTACCTGCAAGCGGTTGTTATCTGGCGTTACTATGTAAGTTACATTTGCACTCTTTTGTCTACCTACCGCATCTGTTACCGTCACCGTAAAGGTGTAGTCTTCATTGGGAGCTGTAAGGATAGGCACTGTAAACATCGCAAAGAACGCTCGATTTGCATTTGTAATAGTAATACCTTGATTGTTTGTCCAAAGATAGCTATACGGCGCAGTACCGCTTCCACTCACCGTTGCAGCCAAATTCTTCGTACTTCCTTCTATTGCATTATCACCAAAACCTGCATCTACCGTCAAAAGGTTGTGATCTGGCTTGATAGTCATTCGCTTCACAGCCAAAGATGTTCTTACACCTGCATTATCCGTTGCGTCTACTACAACATTTATATTGCTTATATTTTGATCTAAAGTCATGCGTGGAGCTTTTATAGTAATGTCCTTTTTATTCTTATCTCCCACAACACTCCAGGTACTTGGTAAGTTCCAGTCATATCCATCCACTTGAATCTCTCTACCAGCAGGAAGATTTGTTACATTCGCGGTTAATGTCACCGTGTTATTTTCAATCACCTCAGCCGCGCCACTAATCGCTACACTGCCTTTTAAGTTCGTATCATGCTTAACCGTTACACCATGCGCTACTGAGCTATCCGTTGTAATATTCGCATCATCCGTCGCAGTCACACTAAACGATCCCGCTGTAAGAGTCGCACTCCAGTTCGGCGCTTTTACTGTAAGCGTCGCTTGATTGCTTGCGCCTACCACGCTCCAACCCGCTGGTACAGTCCAGCTATATCCATCCGCTTTCGGTAAACGTGCAGGTGAATCACTCGGGGCACTATAGCTTGCGCTCAATGTCACTTCGTTATTCTCTGTAACCTCAGTATCTCCACTAATCGCTACACTGCCTTTAAGATTTGGATCCACAAGTACTTCTACTATTGTCTCTAGCGCTTGCTGTTCATTATCCAAAGTTGCTAAAAGCTTAACATTATATTGATTGTTCTCTCTTGGGTTAAAAGCTGGTGCAGTCAAGTTAATGCTTGCTTGATTTGTTGCATCTGGGTTAAACACCCCCACCTCTCCTGACCAAACATAATCTATTGCATGACTATCCATATTTCTAGATACAAATTCTTTTGCTTGTAATAGATGCTCTTTACGCTCTGTTATCTCCAACGACGCAGGCAATAATACCGAAAATGCATTCGAAGAAACAACTTCCTGATGGTGTCTTTTCAATTTCAACACATTTTCTGTTGTTGAAATAGTAAAGTTTTGACTCATAATTTTTTGTTCTTCTTCCTTATTCTTCCAGCGAGAAATAAAATGATTATTCCCACTACTTTCAGTTGCACTGTAATATAGCCCATCTGACATAGGCACAATGTATCTTATATAGCTACTCAATGGGATAGGCTTAACTTGACCTTGTTTCTTTTGCATCAAAACGTATTGATTGTCTTTCAGCCAGCCATAGGCATAAACAGCATCTCCTTCAATACTTGCATCTACTTGTGATACATATCCTCCTTCCTTATAAAATGTATCGTCCATCACCACCGTTTGCGCTTTCACAGTATTATTGGCATCCAAAGGATAAGGAAGCTCGATCAATCCAGAATGCTCACCAAAAATACTGGCTGCATAATAAGTATCCTTCGTGTGAGCAACATCAAATA
This sequence comes from Candidatus Nebulibacter yamunensis, assembly GCF_024208055.1. Taxonomy (NCBI): domain Bacteria; kingdom Pseudomonadati; phylum Pseudomonadota; class Gammaproteobacteria; order Thiotrichales; family Francisellaceae; genus Candidatus Nebulibacter; species Candidatus Nebulibacter yamunensis. Next base: position 82,138 of record NZ_JAMBMW010000006.1, on the reverse strand, counting down.
TCGGTCCGCTCTGCATAATAACCGGAAGCGGAGGAATCATTACACCACTTTTACTACTGTCTTTATCAACCTTTAAAACCAGTATATTTGATGTCTGATTGTTATAGATAAGATCCGTACCAACAATATGAAACTCATTTGCTTCAATTCCTTTAATACGATTGATATATCCTGAAAAGCTGGCAATTAGCTCAACGTTTCGAGTCTGCAAATTAATCTGCCAGAAATTGTTTTGCTCCTCAAACGGGTTAAAAGATACTGCCACTAAAACATCATCTGCTGCACCCTTTTCAATATGCTGAATAAAACTATTGTCTGGAATATGGATAAACTCAGTTATCGTATTATCCTTATAGCGATACAACACACCCGGAACATCTGTTGCAATATATAGCTCATCTTCTTTTGCCACAATATCTTGTACTTTCTGAATTTTCACAGGATATTGATTTTCATCAATCCTTATAAATTCTCCATATTTATTGACATCATAAACAACAACTGCCTTACCATAGATATACAATAACTGCTCTGATTGTAAGAAATAGTACTTACCTCTACCATTTTCACTGTCATACTCTAATGTTGCTTCAGTGTTGACATCTGACTTTCTAAGCTCAACTGTACATAAGCTTGTTTGAGACACTGTTACCTTAACACTATCATCTTGTTTTATAAGACCACAATTTTGAGCCGTGATAAAATCAAGATTATTACCAATTAATGTGACATCAACATTCTTACTGTCATTATTAAAAATCTCCAGTTTATAATCATTTTCAGACAGCTTTACAGGTGCATAGACATGCAACTTCTGATTCCCTTGAATCACCTTGATATCTACACTTTGCGTTTTCGGAAGTCTTATATCATCTTTTATCTTCAACGCATAATTGCCTGTACGCAAGTTATTAACATCAGGAGTATATTTTAGTTGTAAATTACAACTTCCACCTGCTGCCAAGTAAGATAGATCACGACAATTATCAAGAACTGTATTATCCCACATTGCATGAGGTGCTAATCCACCAAGCTCAAATTTATCCTGTGAAATTGACCAGTTAAATGCCGATTGATTGGTAACCTTTATTGTATAAAGTTGTCCAGCTTCGCGTAATACTTCATCTGCTGCTTCAACTTTTAAACTAATCGGTTGAACAGTAACTTTACTTTTATATTCCACATCGTGCCCATCACGACGCAATGTAACTGTCAAGTCCCCCGCTCCATAAGCATCATCTGCTACTGAAAAAGTAAAATTATATAATGTGGACTCTAATGGGTCGCCTTCATTGAAGGGCTTATCAGCTAACGCTACACCCTCACCTTCAAAGTCAAAACTTATTTTCACCACTTCAAAACCTGGTTGCAAAACTTCAAAAGCAAGCTTACTTTGCCCAGGTTTGGTAATTTCAAGGTGATTAACACGCGTTGCTAGCCAATCATGCGGCAAATAATTCACTTTGAAATTCTCACGCAAGTTTGCTGCCATAATATCTAATGAAGGAGACAGACCAAAAGGTAACTCCAGTTGTCCATCAAATCGTAATTTACTTAATTCACCGGCTTTTAATTCAACTGCCCTATGTAACACTAATTTAGTTTTTTTATCCAGAACGCGCACATTGTTTAATTTATTCCCCGCATTGTATAGCAAAACGGATCTATCACTATGACCATATATACCATTTAGGACAGGATCAAGATAATTGACTATCATAGCACTGCTACCAAGCTTAGGTGAAAATGGCTCTACCACCTCTATCTTAAATGATTGCTCTGCTGTCTTGCCATCACGCGTGGTCACCTGTAAGTTAATCGAATGAACACCGAGCTTTTGACTGTTAATCTGAATAGGTAAATTACAACTACCATTGCGCTCAACATACTGCCTTTCCTTGTTAACACAGGATGAATCATTAACCAAGTCCCAAGCTATTCTGACTCCTTCGCCTTCCAGTTTAATCTTATCCTTATCAATCATAAGACGCTGACTGTCACTCTTGGTTGCAATCGTAAATTGATCACGATTTGTTTCATAACCTATCTCAACAATACCAATCGCTTCACTATCTTGTTTTATCACATCTGGCAAAGCTATACCTTGCTTTATTTTAATTGCAGATACATCCTCACTGCCGCCACCGCTACCACCGCAGCCTGATAAAAGAAAAACCCACCCCAATAAATATGCAAAATACTTTTTTATAACCATTTCCATAATCCATGTTAAAATTTAATCCAGCGATAGTATAAATTAATTTTATACACCTTAGTAACCGTAATAATTTAACTAAAATTACTGGTTTCTATTTGCTCTCCTTTTACAAGCCATAACAGCCTTTGCACTAAATTTACTATCAACAAGTCATTAAAACGGGTCATTCTAACGGTTTTGTTGGCTAACGTGGTTAACGGTGTGAGACAAGAGGTTTTGATTTCAATAGGGATTAACAAGGTAGTTGAAAACAAGAGTAAAATATAACGAAAATTGACTTGTAACGACTCTCAATATTGATGGGCTAACTTTTGTATAAGGTAACAAAAGCAGGATGAATGACAAGTGAATAAAGTGTATCGTTAATTTTTGTACTTTTTGCATAATTTAGCACATCTCTATCAAATTCAGCTATGCCATTGTTAAGCAACTGTTGGTACATGTCATAATTAAAGCTATCTTCAACGATAGAAAAGCGACAAATTTGATACATTTCTTCCAAGGTTTCTGTATTATAAAATGCTTTATCAATTGTAACCTGATAGGGGATCTCATATTTGTGTGCAATATTTTTCAATAATTTATAGCATTTGTAATACGGGTTATAGCTGATACATTTATCATAATGCACACCTTGGTCAGAGGGTACTACAAACATCAATCTACCTTTTTCTTCAAGTTGATCATAGGCTTTTAAAACAAACCTTTCCCATTCTTGCTCTGCAACGTGGTACATAACGTGAGAACATAAAATAAAGTTATACTTGTGTGACAGAAAAGTGTTTTGAAAGATATCGTTGATGACAGTCAATTGGGGAAAATTTTGTAGTATTTTTGTATAGTTAGAGTTAGGTTCAATCGCTGTATTATTTTGAAATTGTGAAATAAAATGCTGAGTTATTTTGCCTTCTCCTGCACCAATATCAAGAAAATACTGCTTTTCAATATAGGGCAAAATAGTGTTTTGGATATGGGTTATAATTTGCTTGGAGTTGTCATGTTTTTGCAAGATTTTATAAATTTCGGCATATTGTTTAGGTGTGTGAATCGTGGCCATTTAGTCACTCCATCTGTATTTTTAATTTTTATAAAATTGTATAACATATTCTTATAATTTTATCTTTAAAAATACGTATAATCTACAAACATATACATAAAGCACAGACAGCTTCTGAAAACATGCTATTGCATATTCTCAGAAACGCTGTACTTTGTCGACCCCCATCGCAAAAACAACATTTACTAGCATCTGCTATTGGGTCTATGATAGCAAAACATAAATATAATGTAATACCAAAATATTGGGGGATATCGGGGGATATTGGTGGATATTAGTAAAAATCGCGCAATACTCAGATTTGACATCCTCCCTCCCTAAAGGAAGGGGATTCCTGCTGATAAAAAATCCATATAAAGTATCGCTTAGTGCGTTTTGAGTAGCCGATTAACAAGATATGTCACAACCCCAAAAGCAAAGCAAATAATCGCGATATACAGGAAAGTGCGACTATAAGCTTGATTACTCAGCAAGAGATTTGTTTGCTTATCATCAGTAATAGTAAGTATTGAGAGCTTCCCTGAAATAGCAACACCTAAACCACTTGAAAACTCCCAAGCACCAAGTGCAAATCCCCTGTTTTTTTCTGTGATATATTCTCCAGCGGCAGCACTGCCATTTGGATGAATAAGAATTTCTCCAAAACCCAAGAAAAAGAAAAATATAATGATCCAGAAAAATGCAACCTGTGCGCCTGAGGCTGATAAGCCAATCGAGATAGGAATGGTGATACCTGCTATAGCAGTGACAACAAGTCCAATAAAAAATTTCAAATCAAAGGCATTGTGCTTGATATTGCGATACCATAGCGTACTGACCGCAATGGCACAGATAAACATACTGATATACCAAAAAGTAATAACAGAACCAGCTGGATAAATAATTCCAAAAATATAACGATTAAGGTTATATTGAGAGAATAAGGTAATGTTAGTTTGCGACAGTGTGGCAATGCTCCAGTAAGTCACACAGATTAAACATAAAATTACAAACTTAAGAATCCCCTTTGTTTGATTGGCATTATCGGCAGTTTTGGCAAGATATAAAAAGTAAAAAAATAGTGCAATTGCAGCAATGTAAATAACCATCGCAGCAGTGTTTGGTCTTTGAATAAGGTAATGAACAGCCGCAAAGGTAAGGATAAGTATACAAACGCTATAGCCGATTTTAGCTAAAGAAAACTGATAGGACGAGCGTGGGTAAATTCGGTGAAATAAAATAAACAAAACTAAAGCGATGACATTATAAATTCCACCAATATAAAAAGCGGTATGATAACCAAAATGATCCGCAATAAATCCAGAGCTAAAAGTTGAAATCATCCCTCCTGTTGCAAGGCTGATGTAGGCAACGGTAAAATAATATGATCGCTTACTATTGTGTTCAGGAAAGCAGCTATGCAAAAGCTTCCAGATGCTAGGTAAGTAAAAAGCCCCACCAATGGCAATACAGCTTAAACTCACAACAAGCATATTGGTGCCCATGCTCGCTAAAGTGAAAAAACCAACGATACTAAAAAGTTGTCCAATAATAAGTGTACGTTTGGCATCTAAAAACTTGTCAGCAACCATCCCAGAGATAAGCGGTAAGCAGTAAAATAGCGAGAATAAAGCAGTGTTAAGCATATATGCCTCTGCCTCACTGACATTAAGTGATAAAGTTAAATACAAAACAGTTAAGCTAAACATCACTCCTGTACTCATAGTTTGAAAGAGAGTTATGAAGAAAGTGAGTGTGACCGGTTTATTTTTGATCAGCATATAAAAGTTCCTTATTTTTGTTAACCCGAGATTTATCTTATAAGGAATATAAAGCAGAGTCCCTAAAAAAAATAATGTTTATGTTAAAGTAATGTTAAAGTTATTTACAAAATATTTTATCCCAATTTATTAGAAGCGACATGATAATCTGGATCCTCTAAAACATTAGCTTCAACCATATTACCTGCTTTTCCTAAAAGGAGTTTACACTCAGGACTAAAGTGTCGAAGATGCAAGTTTTTACCTAGTTTGGCGGCATACTTCATTCAGAGTAAGAAACTTCTTACAATTAACGCATAAGCTTAGCGTAGCGGCGCATATAGCTGTACAAACCTTGCTGTTTAAACCAATTTTCAATATTACCTAAAAAGCCGTTTCGATACAACTCACGAATATTTTTCATGTGCGTTCTAACCGTCTCAATCGAACAATTTAAAATACGTGCACTGACCACAGCACTATAGCCCTCAAAATGTAATGCTAAGCACTTGAGTTGCTGTTTGGTTAAGCACAGTCCTTTTTCATGCACGAAGGCATACAACTTGGTCAACAAGGTGTAACAGCGATTATTTGATTCAGATAAAGCTAACATAATTTTAGTGGCTGTATTATTGTCCGTTAATTGATTGAGCATACCATTCACATCTGGAGTTAATGAATATTCTCGAATCTTGCCTTCTTGCCAACGAAGTGCAATCGTTGCATTAAAAATAAAATCTTTACCTGTGGCTTCCACTCCGCAAAATTCACCAATGTGTTGACAGCGCTCCGAAAATGTAATGATAGTAGTATCAGCACAATGCATTTGTTCGGAGAATTTAATCGATTTAACATCTATTGATTGGAAGAAAAAATTCAAATCCATTGCAATTTCTTCTTGACCAAAGGCAATGCCATAGTCGGTTAACGCCAAACAATTTGGCAACAAAAATTCAGCTAGTGCTGAATTGTCTTGGTCCATCAACACCGCTTCCAGATAATCTTTGCTTTTTTTAATTTCAACATTGTTACCCATCCTGATTCACATCCTTATTTTGATCAGCAAATTAATGGATCAATACTAATTTAAATAATATCAAAATCAAACATTTGATTTTCAAAAGGCTCATCAGATAAGCGAAAATGCCACCATTCAGTGTCTATTGGCTCAAAACCTGCATCTATCATCATGCCTTGCAAAAGTTTACGATTACCTTGCACAACTTTAGAAACACACAAGTTATGTGGATGTGACAATGGATCCATAAAATCAAAGCACGTTCCCATATCAAGCTCTTTACCACTTTTGTCTATTAATGTTAAATCGACTGTGCTACCACTACAATGGTTTGAGGTTTTATTGAAATAGCCTTTGGCAAATAACTCACCCTTAGACAAATTAGGATAATATTGTGCTTTAGTACCATTATCACTTAAATTCTGAGACCAGTGCCAAAAATCGATTACCGCTTTTTTAGGGCGATAGGCATCCCAAATTAATAAACTATATCCTAAGCGTTTAGCTGAAGCCGTGACTTTTTGCAGTGCACTAAAGCAACTTTTCGTCATCATACACTTATTTGCATAATAACCGCTAATTTTGCGTCCAACAATATTCCCATTATGACTATATTTAATATCCCAATAAATGGAATCTGTTGCTGTTAGCGTGATAAATTCATTTAGCATAATTAAAATGGGATCTCGTCATCATCAAAATCATTTAATTGATTGATATCTGGTGGCGTTTGATTCTGAGCTGCCTGTTGGTTATATGCAGGTGCTGCTGGTTGCGCTGATGGCTGAGCAAATTGTGCTTGAGACTGCTGTGGTTGAGCAGGTGCTGAATCTTGAATTTGACCATCTCCACGACCACCAATTAATTGTATTTCAGTTGCAACAATTTCAGTTGTATAACGATCTTGACCATTTTGATCTTGCCACTTGTTAGTGCGAATTCGACCTTCAATATAAATGATTGAGCCTTTTTGTGTATACTGCGAAATTACTTCTGCTTGCTTACCAAATACAACAACACGATGCCATTCAGTGTTTTCAATAAACTGACCTGTTTGGCGATCCTTATAGCCATCATTTGTTGCTAAGCGTAAATTTGCAACCGACATCCCACTTGGCATATAACGAATTTCTGGGTCCGCTCCTAAACGCCCTAATAATATTACTTTATTGATTGTACCTTTAGCCATATTTCACCTTTAGGTTTAATTAAATTCATCCACGGCATGTTATCATATGCCTATATTTTAATATACCCAACTTGAACCATTTTCAAGACTTTCTAGTTTTGAACTTTAGCTGCCACAATGATACATGAACCCATTTCGAGAAAGGACACAAAAAACTTGATATTGATTACTGACTTGCTCATTTGTCTGTTGGGCTTGAAGATCCTTTTAATATCATTCAGAATTTAGATCAAGTTTTGGCAGTTGCAACATACAAACAAAAGGTTTAAAGACATGACTCAATATCGCTGTAGCAGTTTCCCACCTGAAATCGTCGTTTTAAAGTTTGGCAGCTCTATTTTAAAATCACTTGACTGTTTTTGTAATGCAGTAACAGAAATTAAACGTTTTCTCGATAGAAAATATAAAGTTATTGCCGTTGTTTCTGCTATCGGCAATACCACTGACAACCTGATTAGATCCGAGCAAACTTTTGTATGCACAAAAACTCAAGTAAGTACCAAAGCACATGCTCTTTTGCTCTCAACTGGAGAATTGCAATCTGTTGCTTATCTGACTCAGAAACTTCAACAACAAACAATTCCAGCAGATTTCATTACTAACCCTATTATCGCTGAAGGTGACTACAACGATGCCACACCAAAGTTCATAAATTCCAAAGCATTCAACACACTTTTGGCTTTACAACAAGTCATTGTCGTTCCTGGTTTTATTGCAAATAACGATAAAAACGAACCATGTTTACTGGGTCGCGGCGGCTCTGATTTAAGCGCACTTTTTATTGCTCATAAGCTTAAAGCTAAATGTTGTATTTTATTAAAAGATGTCGATGGAGTATATGATCTTGATCCTAATAAACATCCTAAGGCAATACGTTTTGAAAGTCTTACTTATGATTGTGCAAAAGATAAAGCTACTCAAGTCATTCAAACGCAAGCAATCCTATGGGCAAAAGCACATTGTCTGACCTTTCAGATTGGTAAACTCAACAGTGATAATTACACAAGTGTCGGCACTTTGCATACGCAGTTTGCAGATAGACCGCAACCAAACACCTTGCTCGACATCTTGATATTACAGCAGGCATCATGCTAATAAGCTCGGTTTATTAGCATTCGTTTCAAGATTTTGCAGACTCTCTTAACACATCGACGCTTTTTAGATAAAGCGTTTTAATACCTACTACCTTATAAATACTCTCACAACATTAACGATCAGAGTCGTTGTAGTAAGCATTAACACCTTTCAAGATTTTAAGTGCTTTTAAACGTGCTTCCGCTTCAGCTAGCATTTGACGTGCCTCCTCCACTTCAAGCTTATCCATATCTTTGGCTTTATTTAATACTTCTTGTGCTTGTTGACGTGCTTTCTCAGCAGCTGCTTCATTTAAATCTTTAGCACGCTCCATCACATCAGCAAGAATGATGACCTGGTGAGGCTGAACTTCAAGCACACCACCAGAAATGTAAAGTGTGTCTCTTTCATCATTTTCACGTTCAATGCGGACGACACCTGGTGGTAGAGTCGACAAAAGCTGAGTATGTCCATAAGCAATACCCATTTCACCCTCTGAACCACGTAAGCTAACCATTTTAGCCTCGGCTTTATAAACAGAGCCTTCTTGACTAACCACATTAACATGGATGAGTTTATTATTCATAGCATCCACCTTTAGATAGATTTAGCTTTTTCAATCGCTTCTTCAATCGTACCAACCATATAGAAAGCTTGTTCAGGCAAATGATCATATTCACCATCCACAATCGCTTTAAAGCTTGCAATTGTGTCCTTTAATGGTACGTATTTACCGGGATTCCCAGTAAAGACTTCTGCCACATGAAAAGGCTGGGATAGAAAGCGCTGAATCTTACGCGCACGCGTCACAACAAGCTTATCATCTTCTGAAAGCTCATCCATACCAAGAATTGCAATAATATCCTTTAACTCTTTATAACGCTGCAACGTTTGTTGTACTTTACGTGCAACATCATAGTGTTCTTGACCAACTACAAGCGGATCAAGCTGACGTGAAGTTGAATCAAGTGGATCAACCGCAGGATAAATACCTAACTCTGCAATTTGACGAGATAATACAATTGTTGCATCCAAATGTGAAAAGGTTGTTGCAGGTGATGGATCTGTTAAGTCGTCTGCTGGTACATATACTGCTTGCACAGAAGTAATTGAGCCTGTTTTAGTCGATGTAATGCGCTCTTGAAGCACCCCCATTTCATAAGCTAACGTTGGCTGATAACCCACTGCCGAAGGCATACGACCTAATAGTGCTGATACTTCCGTACCTGCTAACGTATAGCGGTAGATATTATCGATAAACATCAGTACATCACGATTTTCATCACGGAAATTCTCAGCGATTGTCAATCCTGTCAACGCTACGCGTAAACGGTTCCCTGGAGGCTCATTCATCTGACCATATACGAGAGATACCTTATCCAACACGTTAGAATCTTTCATTTCATGATAAAAGTCATTGCCCTCACGCGTACGCTCACCCACACCAGCAAACACAGAAAAACCACTATGCTCTTTTGCAATATTGTTAATAAGTTCCATCATCGTCACGGTTTTACCGACACCCGCACCACCGAACAAACCAACTTTACCACCTTTAGCAAATGGACAAATCAGATCGATGACTTTAATACCCGTTTCTAAAATCTCTGCGCTTAATGCTTGATCTTCAAAAGCTGGTGCTTTTTTGTGAATCGGATGTTTTTCATCACACTGAATTGGACCACATTCATCAATTGGATTACCCAATACATCCATAATGCGACCCAATGTACCATGACCGACAGGCACAGAAATCGGAGCATTGGTGTTTTTTACTTCTAATCCACGCTTTAAGCCATCAGATGAGCCCATAGCGATACAGCGTACCACACCATCACCAATTTCTTGCTGAACTTCTAACGTTAAATCTGTTTGTTTAACAATTAGCGCATCATAAACTTTTGGTACATTATCACGTGGGAACGTAACATCGATCACCGCACCAATAATCTGGCTAATTTTGCCCATACTCATTTTTATGTCCTCTTTTACATTCTCAATACTTTTACCCATCACTATACAGCTGCCGCACCTGAAACAATTTCTGCCAATTCTTGAGTAATCATTGCTTGACGTGCTTTATTATATTGAAGCTTCAATGAGTCAATAATCTCACCAGCATTATCAGTAGCGTTCTTCATTGCAAGCATCCTTGCTGCTTGCTCACAAGCCAAATTCTCAACTACACCACGATAGACTTGTGATTCAATATAGCGCACCAAAAGCACATCTAACACATATTTAGCGTCTGGTTCATATAAGTAATCCCAATGACCTGAAACAGATCCTTCATCTACTTGTGATACTTTTTCAGGTTTTACAATAGGCAACAATTGGTTGCGAGTAGGTTTTTGCTTAATTGTGTTGACAAACTTATTACTAAATAACAACAAACTATCAATTTTATTTTCATCAAATGCTTTAATCATAACAGATACTGCACCCGTGATAGATGCGAATGTATCGCCACCGTGAAAATTAGCGACAGACACAACATTTACGCCTTTCAAGCGTTTAAAAAAACTCTCTGCTTTTAACCCAATTAAACAAAGATCCATTTCAATTTTTTGTTGTTGATAGTGTTTAATTGATTTTAGGACTTCTTTAAATAAATTGATATTTAGCCCACCGCACAATCCACGATCAGTCGCAATAATCACCATACCAACACGTTTAACTTCACGCGTTTGAAAATATGGATGCATATATTCCATACTCGCACGAACAACATGATGAATAATATTTAAAGCATAATGAGCATAAGGGCGAGCATGCTCCATACGATCACGTGCTTTACGCATTTTACTGGCAGCAACAAGTTCCATTGCACGGGTAATCTTTTGGGTATTCTTAACGCTATTGATTTTGGTGCGTATTTCACGACTACCAGACATGACACTCTCCTATTACCAAGACTGCGTTTGCTTACACTCTGTGATCACTTTTTCAAGTTGAGCAGCAATCTCATCATTGTAATTACAATGGGTATTAATTTCATCCATTAAAGGCTTATACTGGCTTTCAGCAAACGCATGTAAAACTGCTTCAAATGAACCCACTTTATTCAATTCAAGCTCATCCAAATGACCTTTTTCAGCTGCATATAAGGACAATGCCATTTTAGCAATGCTAAGCGGGGAAAACTGCTTTTGCTTCATCAACTCCATTACTCGCTGACCACGTTTTAACTGTGCACGCGTGGCATCATCCAGATCAGATGCAAATTGCGAAAAGGCCTCAAGTTCACGGTATTGAGCCAATGCCAAACGTACACCACCACCTAATTTCTTAATAATTTTTGTTTGCGCTGAACCTCCAACACGAGACACTGAATTTCCAGCATTAATTGCAGGACGCATACCCGCATTGAATAAGTCGGTTTCCAAAAAGATCTGACCATCAGTAATTGAGATGACGTTAGTAGGGACAAATGCAGAAATATCACCTGCTTGAGTTTCAATAATTGGCAATGCCGTCAATGAACCCGTTTTACCGTGTACCTCATCATTTGTTGCTTTTCTAACGTATTCAGCATTAACGCGCGCTGCACGCTCCAATAGACGTGAATGTAGATAGAATACATCCCCTGGATAAGCTTCGCGTCCAGGTGGACGACGCAATAACAATGAAATTTGACGATATGCCCAAGCTTGTTTGGTTAAATCATCATAAATAATAAGCGCATCTTCACCACGATCACGGAAATACTCTCCCATTGCGCATCCTGCATATGGTGCTAAATATTGAAGTGCTGCTGAATCTGCAGCATTAGCAGCAACAACAATCGTATGTGCTAGTGCCTCATGCTCTTCTAGTTTACGCACAACATCTGCAACAGAAGAGGCTTTTTGACCAATCGCTACATAAACGCATTTAACGCCTGTACTTTTTTGATTAATGATAGTATCAATTGCAACAGCTGTTTTACCTGTTTGTCTATCTCCAATAATAAGTTCACGCTGACCACGCCCAATTGGTACCATTGCATCAATCGCTTTAATACCTGTTTGCACTGGTTGATCAACTGATTGACGCCAAATCACACCAGGAGCAACTTTTTCAACAGGTGAAGTGGCTGTTGTTTTGATATCACCTTTACCATCAATTGGGTTGCCAAGCGCGTCCACTACACGTCCTAAGAGTGCTTCACCGACTGGGACCTCTAAAATACGACCTGTACAATACGCTTTTTGCCCTTCTTGAATATGTTCATAGTCACCAAGCACAACAGCACCAACTGAGTCTTGCTCCAGGTTAAGCGCCAAACCATAAACACTTCCTGGTAACTCTATCATTTCGCCTGCGGCAACTTCATTTAAACCATGAATGCGAATAATGCCATCTGAAACAGAGACAATTGTTCCTTCTGTTTTTGTCTGTGGAGCATTGTTAAATTTCGCAATTCGTTCTTTTATTAATTCACTAATTTCTGCTGGAGTAAGTTGCATACACTATCTTCCTATTAATCTTTTATTAAGCTTGTAGTTCATACTTCAGCTTTTGCAGTTTGCCTTTAATCGAACCATCGATCACTTGATCGCCAATTACAATTATGGCGCCACCAATCAAGCTTGAGTCAACTGCCATTTCTACCTCAATTGCACACTGATATTTTTGCTCAAGCCTCTTTTTTAGTTTCTCTATTTCCACTTCTAAGACTGGAAACGCAGTCGTAAACTTTGCTTTCTTTGCCTTTTCATCTTCTGCTTTATATAACAAAAACAAATTATAGATGGTTGGAATAATCGCCAAACGATTATGTTCAGCAGCGATCATAACAAAATTTTTACCATGCTCGTCTAACCCACTTGCAAGAACATCCAATATCAGCGTTGAAACTTCTTTTTGAGAGTAGGCAGGATTATCCAGTAGCAATACAATCTCATCATTCACTATGCACTCAGACAAGTTCAAGAGCATGCTGTTCCACTTTGCAAGTGAATTATGCGCCTTAGCATATTCATATGCAGCTTGCGCGTAAGGTCTTGCAATAGGGATTAAGTCTGCCATTTGTCACCTCTTAATTGTTTAAAGCTCTGCCGCCATCTCTTCCAATAAGTGATTATTGGCGACCATATCAATGTTCTTACCAATGAGTTTTTCAGCACCTGCAACAGCGATGCCAACAACTTCTTTACGGAGCTTTTGCTTCATTGCACGCATATGAGCCTCTGCTTCATCATGTGCTGCTTTGCGAATACGTTCAGCATCAAACCTTGCTGTTTCTTTTGCTTCTTCATCAATTTTTATCGCACGCATATTTGCTTGCTCAATAATTTTCGTTGCTTGTGCTTTCGCTTCTTTAACCAACTCATTTGCTTTTCTACGAGCAACTTCTAGCTCTTTTTCAGCACGATCAACTGAAGCCAAACCGTCAGCAATTTTTGCTCTACGATCATCCATCGCTTTTTTAAGCGGTGGCCAAACGAATTTCATTGTAAAGCTGACAAAGATGATAAAAGTAATCATCTGCCCAATTAGAGTAATATTTATATCCATGAGTTCTCCTTTGTGGATATGTTCAGGACCTATTTTGAATTAAGCACCTAATGCTTTTGCCGCAGCTTCTGCCAAACCATTTATTGCCAATGGATTTGCATAAAGTACCAAGAAACCAATAGCAATTGAAATTGCAGCAAACGCATCCACAAAAGCGGCCACAATAAACATACGACCCAACAACATACCACTTAGCTCAGGCTGACGCGCAACACCTTCTAAAAACTTCCCTCCAAGCATACCAAAACCAATTGCAGTTCCAAATGCTGGAATTGCGATCATCATTGCTACTGCAATAAGCGCTAAACCATTCAACTGACCAAGTACTTGTAGTGACATTTCCATTTTTTTCTCCTCTATTTTTTTATGTTTGAATGTGAAGTGGGTTTAAACAAACGCTTTGTCTTTAATGCTTGTCTTGCGCCATATTCAAATAGACGACGGTTAACATCATAAAAACAAATGCCTGAATAAAAATGATTAAAATATGAAATATTGCCCATATACCGCCCAGCGTCCACTGAATCCACCATGGCAGTAATGCAATTAGGATAAATATTAATTCTCCGGCAAAAAGGTTACCGTATAATCGCAACGAAAGCGAAAGCGGCTTTACAAACTCATCAATTATTCTTAGTGCAACATTGACTGGGAACAGCCAAATACCAAAAGGAGCAGTAAAAATTTCCTTTACAACCCCTAAACCACCTTTTGACTTGAAATTAAAAACAATAATCAAAAGAAAGACGGTAATTGACAATCCAAAGGTTAAGTTAGGATCTGTTGTAGGAACAAGTCTAAAATAAGCATCGTAATGACCAGTAAACAAGCTGATAACTGATCCAGCCAAGTCTACAGGAATTAGATCCATGAAATTCATTAATAACACCCAAACAAAGATAGTAATCGCAAGTGGTGTTACAAAACTACGCTTATGATGATAATTTTCAGCAACCGAATTATCAATCCATTCGCAAAAAAGCTCAATAAAATTCTGAAAGGCACCAGGCACATCAGAAGTTGCTTTCCTTGCTGTAAGGTACATCAAAGCCAAAAAAATAATGCCCAACACAATACTAATAAGTAAAGTATCTAAATTAAGCGTCCAAAAAGAACCCTTACCCAGACTTAACTGCCAATTCTGCAAATGATGCTGCACATATTCTGAAGAAGTTAAAGATTCTCCTGCCATATTCTCTTCTCTTACTCTTTCGTTTTTAAGTTATTAAGGTGGGTTAATTTCATAAAAAGTGGCATAACCCACATCGCCAGCTGTAATACCAAAAGTCCTACAATATATGGCAAAAACTTTGGCTGGACATAAATAGCAATCAATATCGTGCCCACTGCCACCATCATCAGTTTGGCAAACTCACATGCATATAAAATGCAAACCTCCTTAAATGGATGGTATTGCGCCTTGCGTAAAAAAAGACGCAAGAGAAAGATAACGTTCGCAAAAAACATCAAAAGCGAGCCTAATAAAAAACCAAAGGCATAGCTCTTACCCCACAAAAAACACATTAAGCTCCCAACAATCACCAATAAGATCTGGAAAGCAAAAAAGTGTCTTTTGTAAAGTTTTCTATTTGCAAGCATATTTTGTTTCTATCCCTTAATTTTACGCCATGAAGTATATAGAGCGACAGCCGAAGGTGCAAGCGAAAAAATATTCTTTTAACGCAACCGCTCTCTTGGACTACTGTCATTCTGATCAGTTTTTTTCTCATCCCTCACACCATCATCTTCCTCCTTGATAAAATCAGCATCTTCTTTGCGTGCTTTTTCAATCAATTCATTCATTTTGTTACCATAAATCAATGAATCGTCATAGAAAAAGCATAGCGCAGGTGCTACGCGTAAGTGTAACTCTTTAGCCAAACTTGTGCGAAAAAAACCTGTTGCTGATTTAAATGCCTTAACGATATCTTCAGGTTTTACTTCTTTATTTAAAGATGAGAAAAAAACCTTGGCATAAGATAAGTCTTTGGAAACGTCAACAGCTGTTATTGAAACCCATTTTAAACGAGGATCTCTAACTTTTGTCACCAAAAGAGAAACAATAATTTTTTGAATTTCATCAGCGACACGTGCCACACGCGAACTACTTGCCATAATTAAAGCTCTCTTTTGACTTCAACTGTCTCAAATACTTCGATTTGGTCGCCAACTTTAACATCATTATAATTTCTAACACCAATACCACATTCAAAACCTTTTTTGACTTCAGACGCATCATCTTTAAAGCGCTTTAACGACTCAAGAGAGCCTTCATAAATCACCACTTGATCACGCAACACACGAATTGGGTTATGGCGCTTAATCACACCATCAACAACCATACATCCTGCAATCGCACCATACTTAGATGACCTAAAGACATCACGCACTTCAGCAATGCCAATGATTTGTTCACGAAGCTCAGGCGACAACATCCCAGACATTGCTTGCCTCACATCATCAATCAAATCATAAATGATACCGTAATAACGAAGCTCAATACCATCTATCTCAGCTTGCTTTCGTGCTACTGCATCAGCACGAACATTAAAACCAAACAAAACAGCTTGTGAAGCAACTGCAAGTGAAACATCTGAAATCGTGATTCCACCTATGCCTGAAGCAATAACCTCTACCTTGATATCATCATTTGATAACTTCACAAGTGATTCTCGAATCGCTTCAACTGAACCTTGAACGTCTGCTTTTACAATTACATTGAGCGTTTGACGTTCGCCACTGGACTCGCCCATGCGATCAAATAAGCTTGAAAGTTTGCTTGCTTGTTGTTGTTTTAAACGTTCATCCTTTTTCTTATGAGCCCTAAATTCTGCTACTTCACGCGCTGTTTTCTCATCTTTAACCGCAACCATCTCATCCCCTGCATTTGGCACGTTTGAGAGCCCTAAAATTTCAACAGGCATCGATGGCGTGGCTCGATCAATTTTTTGCCCTAAATCATTCATCATCATGCGAATGCGACCATATTCCGTTCCACAAAGCACAATATCACCCTGATTTAATTCCCCACTTTGAACAAGCACAGAAGCAACTGCACCATGCCCTTTATCTAAGCGTGACTCAATGACTATACCTTTAGCAAAACCTTTTTGAACAGCTTTAAGTTCAAGCACTTCAGCTTGCAATAACACTGCATCTAATAAATCATCAATACCTTGACCAGACTTTGCTGAAACATAGGCAAACATGACATCGCCACCCCAGTCTTCAGCAATAACATCCAACTGAGATAACTCTGTTTTAATACGATCTGGATCAGCCTCAGGTTTATCCATTTTATTAACGGCTACAACGATTGGCACTCCAGCTGCACGCGCATGCTGGATTGCTTCTTTTGTCTGTGGCATCACACCATCATCTGCTGCGACAACAAGAATAACGATATCGGTACTGCTTGCACCACGTGCACGCATAGCTGTAAAGGCTTCGTGTCCAGGTGTATCTAAGAAAGTAATTTGACCTTTTAGTGTTTTTACTGCATAAGCACCAATGTGTTGAGTAATGCCACCTGCTTCGCCAATAGCAACCCGTGTTTTGCGAATATAGTCTAAAAGAGAGGTTTTACCGTGATCCACATGCCCCATGATTGTAACAACTGGCGCTCTTGGTAATGCCTCTTGATCGGATGAGTCAATTAACACAGTATCCTCAATCACGTCTCCTTTGTGCAAAGTATACTCATGCCCCAACTCTTCAACAATGAAGATTGCTGTTTCTTGATCTAATGGCTGATTAATAGTTGCCATTAGACCCATTTTAAACAGTATCTTAATAAGCTCAGCAGCCTTAACCGCCATCTTTTGTGCTAACTCATTAACTGTCATACCTTCAAAAATCACAACCTGCTTTGTTACCTTCTCGACAGGTTTTGTAAATTGCTGAGTTTTGACTTTATTAACTTGTAACTTCTTAGGTTTAGAGGATTTACGTACAAATGTTTCATAGTCTTCTTCTTCGTCATAAATACTTCTTGACGACTTTTTACTAACCTTTGATTTTTTGTTTAGCTTGTGTACCGCTTCATCCTCTTCTTCACTTTGCTTACGTTTAGGTTTTTCTACTTGCTTCTTGGGAGGGGTTTTAACTTTAGACTCATCCTCATTTTCCACTATAGGAGTAACGGACTCTGGTCTTGATGTAATTTTAAAGCCACCACTGCTAGGTTTTTCTACTTTCTCTACTTTAGCAGCGGGTAAAAGAGTAGCTAACTCCTCGTCGAAAATTTGGTCAGCAGCTCCTGGCATGACTGTTTTTTTATCAACTTTAGCAGGCATCTTAGGTTTAGGAATAGCCTTTTCAACACTTGACTTTAATTCTTGTCGCTTATCTTCAATCGATTCTTTTGCTTTATTTTCTTTTTGAGCTTGCCGTTTAACTTGATGCGCTACAGCATCGTGTTCAAATTTCACTTCACTAGCATCCATATTTTGGTACTCAGTTTTAGCTGTTTCAGCATAACTTTCAAGCCCTGAATCTGGCTGATGATCATCTTGAGTGACTTTTTCTAACTCAATCTCCTCATCATGCTTACTTTTATGGGACTCATGCCCATCCAAAGTGGGGGCTGCAAATGTTTTCTTTTTGCGGACTTCAATATTCACCTTGCGATTACCTGAAACTTTTAACTGCTTGGTGGTTTTGCGTTGTAAAGTAACTGATTTGGCTTGAACTGCACTGCCGCTTTGAATAAACACAAGTAACTGATTTTTTTCTGCATCACTAACTACGTCGCTTACACTTTTTTTGTGCACCCCAGATTGCTCCAATTTTTCTAGCAGCACTTTTTCATCAATTTTGATTAGCTTGGCTAACTGAGCCACTGTAATTTCTGCCATGACTACCCCCTACTTTTTCTTATCTTCATCAAACCAAGGCGCACGTGCAGTCATAATCAAAGCTGCAGCCTGATCTTCCGATATAGTAATAAACTCTCTTAGATCATCTACTGCCAACTCTGCTAAGTCTTCCATTGTGATCACATTATTATCTGCTAAAACTTGCGCCCACTCTGGTGTCATTCCTTCCATTTTTAACAAATCTTCTGCTGGCTTATTGCCGGCAAGTGCTTGTGAAATAAGCGCGGTTTTAGCACGCTCTTGCAACTCTTCACAAATTTCATTATCAAAGCCCTCTATCGCTAACATTTCATCGCGTGCAACATAGGCGACTTCTTCCAATGTTGAAAATCCTTCTTCAACCAAAGCTTCAGCAACACCTTGATCAATATCAAGTGCTTCGATAAATAATTGCATGCTTTTTTGCAACTCTGCCTGATGTGTTTTTTCCGCAACTGTATCGGCAATCACATTGATATGCCAACCTGTTAATGCCGTTGCTAAGCGCACATTCTGACCACTTTTACCAATTGCTTGTGATAATTGATCTTCTTTGACTGCTACTTGCATCGATTGCCTATCTTCATCTTGCACAATAGAAGTTACCTCAGCAGGAGCCAATGCGTTAATCACAAATTGTGCAGGATTCTCATCCCATAACACAATGTCCACTCGCTCACCTTGCAACTCATTGGTAATAGCTTGAATACGTGAACCACGCATACCAACACATGCACCGACAGGATCAATCCGTTTATCATTTGACTTTACCGCAACTTTAGCACGCGAACCAGGATCCCGGGCAATACCGACAATATCCATTAGTTCTTCTGCTACTTCAGGTACTTCTAATATCAATAACGCATGTAGCATTTTTTTGTGCGCACGTGTTAAAATGATTTGTTGACCCTTGACATCTTCATCGATCCTTAAAATACAAGCTCTTAACTTATCATTTAAACGATAATTTTCTTTAGATACCAACTCTTTACGTGGTAATACACCTTCAGCATCATCACCCAAATCAACAATTAAAAAATCACGTGTCACACGTTTAACTTCACCGTAAACAATTCTACCAACTTTATCACGGAACTTCGAAACCATTTGTCTACGTTCTTCATCACGCACTTTCTGCATGATGATCTGTTTTGCTGTCATTGCAGCAATACGTCCAAATTCAACCGATTCAACAGCTTCTTCTAATATATCACCAACTTTAACATTATGACCTTTTTCACATGCCACATCTACGTAAAGCTCTGCGGCATAATTCTCAATTTCATGATCTTCATCAACGATTTGCCATTGGCGGAAAGTTTCATAATTACCTGTTTTTTTATCTATTCTAACAATGATTTCAGCACCTTCTTCAAAGCGTTTTTTTGTCGCCATTGCCAAAGCTTCTTCCATTGCTGAAAAAAGCAAATCTCTTGAAACCTCTTTTTCGTTGGCTACGGTTTCAATTACTAACAGTAATTCTTTACTCATCACGTCCACCTTTTCACTTTCAATTTAAAACTTTGGCACAACACGCATTTTGTCAACGTTAGCAAAATCGAAGCCAATCACTTCACCCTCTTCTGTTTTAATCGTCACCAACTCACCATTTACTTCAGTAATAGCACCTTCAAAACGGCGGCGATTATTTTCAGTTGGCTGGTGCAACTGTACTTTTACCTTAAACCCTTCTAATGCTCCTGCCTGTTTGGCGTTAAACACTCGGCGATTCATACCAGGAGAAGACACCTCTAAAGAATAGGTTCCACTGATTGGATCTTCAACATCCAAAATCGCACTTACTGCTTGGCTAACCTCTTGGCAATCATCTATTGAAATACCTTCCTCATGATCAATAAATATACGCAAAGTCACCGCACCTGTATCAACAGAATACGCATCCATCTCGATTCCCCACAGAATAAAACCTAGCGCTTGTACTTCTGGCTCTACAAGGTTCTTTAATTGATCGATTAACATTCCCCAATATACTCCTTGGATATAAAAAAAGGACCACTACGAGTCCTTTTTATCTACAAAACAAAAAGGCCCAACAGGGCCCGAAAATCTCGATATTTATTTGGTTGGTAGCGGGGGCTGGGTTCGAACCAACGACCTTCGGGTTATGAGCCCGACGAGCTACCAGGCTGCTCCACCCCGCGTCAACTGCGAGACATATTAACAATTCTTTTTTAAATTGCAAGTCTTAAGTTCAAGTTTTTAAATAATTAATCAATATTTTTGACATTTGCCTTTTCTTTGTATAACACACTTGAAGTACTGAAACAAAAAGTAAGTACTGAAACAAAAAGTTTAGGGGGAACGGTTAACATCTTATTTTCTTTCAGCAAGATTCACATAGGCTTTTCAAAACTTTGCAGACCATTTTTTTTGGATAAGTTCACGCGCTTTTGATTATATAGAGTCAATTTAGAGTACCTCAAATTTATATGGCGCACAAAAAACACAGTTAATCTAACTTGCAATCTTATTCTATCGCTTATTTATAAATCTCGTTATAATCTCTCACCTATATCAATACCCCCCAAAAACTATAAAACAAATAGGTAAGTATCACTATGTCACAAACGTATACGGCAAAAGAACTTTTTTCACGTGCTGATTTAATTGATCAACAGATTACCGTTAAAGGCTGGATTCGAAGCCGTCGTGACTCAAAAGCTGGGATTTCATTCCTAACCATTCATGATGGTTCGTGCTTTGATCCCATCCAAGCGATTGTCGAAAACACTCTTCCCAATTATCAAAATGAAATTTTAAGTCTTACCAAAGATTGTGCAGTTGAAGTCTGTGGAAAACTTGTTGCCTCAGAGGGCAAGGGGCAAAGCGTTGAAATCCAAGCCAATAAAGTGATTGTTCACGGCTGGATCGATAATCCTGAGACTTATCCTGTTTCACCCAAACGCCATACGATGGAGTATCTTCGTGAGCATGCTCATCTGCGTGTGCGCACCAACCTTATCGGAGCAGTTGCACGTATGCGTCACAGCCTTGCCAATGCAATTCATAATTTCTTTCACCATGAAGGTTTTTTCTGGGTTAACACCCCTATCTTAACCTCTAACGATTGCGAAGGTGCAGGCGAGCTCTTCCGTGTTTCCACTTTGGATCAATTGAATTTACCTAAAACGGACAAAGGGGACATAGATTACAGTCAAGATTTTTTTGGTGGTGAAACCTTTTTAACCGTATCAGGACAGTTAAACGTTGAAACTTACTGTATGGCACTATCCAAAGTATATACTTTTGGTCCTACTTTTAGAG
This sequence comes from Candidatus Nebulibacter yamunensis, assembly GCF_024208055.1. Classification (NCBI taxonomy): domain Bacteria; kingdom Pseudomonadati; phylum Pseudomonadota; class Gammaproteobacteria; order Thiotrichales; family Francisellaceae; genus Candidatus Nebulibacter; species Candidatus Nebulibacter yamunensis. The sequence continues at coordinate 60,203 of NZ_JAMBMW010000006.1, read as the reverse complement.
CCGAAAATTCGAATACTTCTAGACATTTGGCTGAATTTTGGATGGTAGAACCAGAGATTGCATTTGCTGATTTAAATGATGACGCGCACCTTGCTGAAAAACTCTTAAAATCTGTTATTAAAACCGTTATTGATGAGCGCAAAGACGATATTGCGTTCTTTGAGCAGTTTATCGAAAAAAATCTAATCAATAAATTAAATTCCGTCATTAATAACGATTTTGTCCGTGTCCAATACACTGATGCAATCAAGATTCTAAAAACCTGTGGCAAGAAATTTGAGTATCCTGTGGAATGGGGTTTGGATCTACAATCAGAGCATGAACGTTATTTATGTGAAGAACATTTCAAAAGCCCAGTAGTACTCATGAACTACCCTAAGGATATTAAAGCATTTTATATGCGTTTAAACGATGATCAAAAAACAGTTGCCGCAATGGATATACTCGTCCCTGGCATCGGTGAAATCATTGGTGGCAGTCAACGTGAAGATCGACTTGAAATCCTGGATAAGCGCATTGCCGAAACGGGTGTTGATGCAGAAGGTTTATATTGGTATCGTGATCTTCGCCGTTATGGTAGTGTGCCACATAGTGGTTTTGGCTTAGGATTTGAACGTTTGTTAGGCTATATTACAGGTGTGCCAAATATTCGTGATTTAATCCCTTTTCCACGCACACCTGGCAACGCTAAATTTTAAGCGCATAAATGTCTGCGCAATTAGACAAAAAAGATCTCTTTAAATCAACCTTAATACTTGGATTCATCACTTTTTTATCACGCATACTTGGATTTGCTCGCGATATGTTATTTGCCAAATATTTTGGTACTACTAGCGCAATGGAAGCTTTTATTGTTGCTTTTCGTGTCCCTAATTTCATGCGTAGACTTTTTATTGAGGGTTCAATAAGCCAAGTGCTTGTACCTAGTTTAAGTAAGCAAAGTACACATCAACGTTTAAATTATTTATTTCGTCAACTGATTACCCTTATTGGTGGCATAAGCCTTATTGTTGCGTTTTTAGGCTTTATTTTTGCCAGCATTTGGATCAGCATATTCGCACCTGGTTTTTACAACGAACCCAGCAAATTTGCACTATCAAAATCATTATTGCAAGTGATGTTTCCTTATGTGTTCTTTATATCGTTAAGCGCTCTATTTTCTGCGCTTTTAAACCGATTCGAGCGTTTTTTCCTGCCAGCGTTTATGCCGATAGTGCTCAACCTTTGTATGATTCTTTTTATACTCTACGCTTCTTACTTTAATTCACCCATTTATGCAATTGCTTGGAGTGTGCTCATTGCTGGCATCCTCCAAACGTTACTATTTATTCCAGCTATTTTGTATTTAAAAATAAGTCTCATCCCTCTTATTCGCAAACCTTCTTACTGCATTAAACGTATTCTCAAACGCTTATTGCCAGGCATTATTGGGGCTTCCGTTGTACAAATAAGTTTACTATTGGATACGATATTTGCGTCATTTTTAAAAACCGGTAGCCTTTCATGGCTTTATTATCCAGACCGCTTGAATCAATTCCCATTAGGAATTTTGGGGATTGCTTTAGCTATTGCTATCCTACCTAAACTGAGTAATCGCTCCATTACTCATGTTCAATTTAAGCAAATTGTCAACTGGGGAATTAAGCTAAGCTTAGTTATCACCATTCCAGCAGCATGTGGAATGTGCGTTTTATCCTATCCCATCCTTACTACCCTCTTTCAATATGGTAAATTTACAGCTTTTGATGTCATCCAATCTCAAAGGGCTTTTATTTCTTTTGGCATTGGACTCATTACCTTTGTGTTAATTAAAGTACTTATTTCGGCTTTATATGCCAAACATCACACAAAAGTTGCATTAAAAATTGGAGTGTTTTGCATTTTATTCAATGTTATCAGCAATATCATTTTAATTTCTATTTTAAATACACATGAGCTTGGCTATTTAGCACTTGCCATTTCAACTACACTAACTGCAGTTATTAATGCAGCTTTACTATTTTATGCCTTATATCGCTATAGCCATTTCCAACTTGAGCCAGCTTTTTTCGCGCTTATTATTAAAGTTCTACTAGCAAGCCTTATTATGTCAGCTGTACTTTACCTTGTTAAAGGAGAGTCCTCACTTTGGCTTCATGCCGATTTTATGCAACGCGTCACCCGTTTAGTTTGGCTTATCATACTAGGGATTGCCTGTTATTTTATGTCTATTTTTCTGCTTGGGATACGAGTTAGAGATTTTAAAAATCACTAAAATCAAAGCAGTATGAGTCGGTATGCTCTCCACCTTATCAAAAAGTAAATATCGCCGTTTGTAAAGAGATTGGCATAGATACTGTCAACAGTTTTAGTAAGTTATTTTATACATGCCTATAGCTTAATGGATAGGATAGGTACAATTGTAAAGCTTGCATAATGATCTCTTTTGAATAATCGCAACCGATAAAATTCAACATTTGATCAAATGTTTGAGTTTGAATGCAAAAACAATATTAGTTTCATTAATTATTGTAAAGTTTGCGATAAAACCCAATTTTTGACAATAAATCAGCCTATTTGTCCTAAATTTTATGTTGGACTGGATTGTTATAATTTGACCAGCATAATTGTAAGAAAGATAAAAAAGAGAATATTTACATGTCGAAGTCTACTTTCTTAAATCGTTCCATGGATGAACTACCTAATTATTTATGTAGTAATCAAAATTATTTAAAGACGCATCCTCATTATCTTATTGAAATAGAAAAATTTTATTTATTCGAAAATCTATTAAAATCATATATACAGAATTTAAAATCTCAAAATTCATTACTTGCAAATAACAAACTCAATACTATAGATAATCTAAAAAAGATAGTAACTAGAACAGAGGGCGAATTATCCCAGTTTAAAGCTGAACCTAAATATCAAATCGAATATATACTCTCAAATTTTAGAGAAAATGCAATAAAAGAATTAGACGTCTTAAGTAATAATAAGGAATTTATCAAGCACAGGAATACTGTTGATTCACATTATCAAATTATTAAATTTTTTAGAAACGTTTTAAATGGCAATTTCAAAGCAGCGTTTTCAATGGAAACTAATTCTTCAAAAATGCTTAATAAAATGAATACCCTTTTGGAAAGCAAAAAAGAAGTTTTTAATTCTCCAGCAAATAAAAATGAAGATATATTATTTACTATGATTAAAGACATGCCAATTAATAATCCTGAAAATAGAGCTTCTTATATTGACAAATACCTTAAAGAAAAAAATTTACATTTAAATGACGATGGACAGGAGTATTACAATAATCTAAACACCCATCAGCTTAAAAATCTAAAAAACCTTAATCCTAAGGAATTACATGACGCAGTAAATGGGCATATTCCTTGTAAGATTAATGCTAAAGAACTAGAAAATTGTTTCATACGTACTCACGAATATCAAAACAACATTAGCAGTTCCCGCTAAGTCAAGTTAAGTCTGCTGTATACTTTGATTTCATATTTAGCCAGATCTATAACACTCCTGCATTGACATCTTTAACAAGGGAGACATCAATCCATAAAGAAGATTATTTCTAATGTTAACAAATGGGTACATTATAAACCATGACATCAATAAACTCGTATGATTTACTTGTTGGGGTGAGATTGAAGAAGGAGAACAAAGTGAAGGGTGTTATAACACTAACAATTACGATGTTATGTGGTTTTTACAGCTTATCAATGGCAAATATTGCTATTGATGATCTTTATGATATTTGATCTGAAGATAAAGTCACTTTTTCTAAAACAATTCATAATGATGATCCCAATAAAACAGCTTATGTCAAAATTGAACTAGTGGAAGTAAAAAATCCACTATCTGATAATAAAACTGAAAAAACACTTCTGCCAAAAGAAATGTCAGAATCATTATTCGTGACACCAAGTAGGTTAATTATTCCACCTGGACAGTCAAAAAATATTCGTTTTTACTATCCAAAAGGCAGAAATAAAGATGAGGTTTCTTATTATCGTGTCAATATGACACCTGTTGCACCAAAAAAAGAAGATGGTTTTGCGCTTTCAGATAAAGAACTTTCAGATAATGACGGAATATCCGCAGGTGTAGGAATTACGATAGGTTTTTCCAGTATTTTAGCCGTTCAACCACAAAACGCCTTTTACAAAACAACCGTTTCGCAAAAAGATGAGGCTATTTATATTTACAACAATGGTAATGCCGTTATTGAAACAGAAGTTAAAGCAAAATGTAAAACAAATGACTCATTGAAAACAGGCGGTGTTACTGTCAATCATTCATATTGTAACCAACAAGGTGTGTTTGAACAAAAATATAAAGTTTATCCACAAAAAAATCGTGTCATAGATACATCCTTTCTTAAAGAGAACATTGAAATTCAAGTTTTTGAAAATGGTAAGAATACCCAAAAACAGCGCTATTTCCTTGCGTAACCAAAAAGTAAAAAGTTAAACCTAAATTTACAAAAAAAGACAAAAATAAAAATGCGAATAGCTAAATGATTTAATTATTTCTTGTTTAGATTGAGCTAGGAAAGGTTACAAATTATTTACTTCTAAGAACCTATTTCGACACAAATTTAAGCCAATTAGTAATTGAAACTCAAGTCAACAACCAAAAAAGGAGTATGTAATGATAAAAAGTAAAAAAATTTTAGCTACAACCGTAATGGCAAGCTTATTGGGCGGTATTGCGGCTTCCTATGCTGCTACTGTAACTGATACAAAAACAGTTAAAGTTGAAATAGAAGTAGGAGCAAAAGTGTTAAAAGATGTATTAAAGTTGACACCAGATACATCAACAAAAGCGACAAAAAGAGCAGCATTAGATACTAGTAAAGGAACTTCTGAAATTCACGACTTCTTAGAGTGGAGTGATGGTGCTACAGGGAAACTGGACATCTCTGTTACTGGAACACAAGAAAGTGGTACATATGTAATCAAATCAAGTAGTGACACAATGCCAATAGAGTTTGAGATTGGTGGTCAAAAAATCTCTCCCAACTCAAATTTCACCATTGATAACCTAAACGCTAATGATAAAAAAGATTTAAAAATAATCTATGGTGATGGAAGCAATAGCTATCCATCAGGAAACTATACAGGCGATTTTGACTTTAAGATTGAAGCAACCTTTTAGTTTAATTAATAATTAAAGTGTAGAACTTTATCCTACGCTAAGAATTATTATGGCAAATCACTTGCCATGCGAAGTTGAATACTGCCGCTGGCGGGATTTTCACGATAAGTCTAAACACTTCATGGGAATCCGTTTAGAAAGAAAACTTTTCTTAAACATGCAGAAAAGTGCCAGCATCTCAAGTATGGTCGGTCTTGATAACTCAACCGTCCAGCTAAATTAAAGTAAGTTTTTAATCTCATTCTTGTCATATCGAGAATGAGATCACGAAGAATTTAGTTATATAAAGATCAGACAAAGTCAAATTGTTCCAGTTAAATGCTACGATGAAATTTAGGTATTATTTATGAAATCAAAAAAGCTAAAAAAGCTTTTACCACTTTTGTGGATGAATTTGCTCTGTATGCCAATAGAAGCTATTTCATCCATTGCAACTGATCCAAAACTTAAACCAGGTGTTGAAGGCTTAGAGAGTATTCCTGAAGATTTTATACCACAATTATCTGATGCCATTGAAGTTGAAGTCTCTCTTTTGGGTATTGAATTAGGGCAACATATCATTAGTTTGCGTGGTAGTAAGGTTTTTTTAGATGTTGTCGAGGTATTTCAACATAGTAAAATTGAATTAAAAGACAACGCTCGAAAGATTCTAAATGAACTATTTAGTCAAGGCGTTGATCCAAATCAAATTATTGAGTGTCTGCCAGAGTGGGAAAAAAATGGGCTTTGCCAAGCTGATGTGCCTTTTTTTATGATCCAATTAGATTTAAACAGTATGCGCTTAAAATTATGGTTACCCAGTGAAGCATTTAACTATCAATCTCAACAAAGTTATAAATATCTCAGTGCACCAAATGTTAGTCATATTAGCTCTTTTTTAGGCTATCGATTTAACTTTGATTATGCAGATCGACGAGATACAAACTACTATTTAGAGTTGGATAATGTGACTGGTTTTGGACGAAATCATCTAAATAGTAGTGTTTTTTTACAACAAAGTCGTTACCAAAAAGATATTCGTATTAATAACGTTTATTGGCAATATGATCAAGAAAAGCTGTATTCACGGTTAGGCTATTTTAATAATGCCAATTTTTACAGTGGACAGAATACTTATAATTTAAATTATGCTTTTAATGGAAAAGGTATTATTGCGGAATTAGGTAGTTCAGATAACCTATCTTTATCTTCGCAAAAAGCATCCCTGATTCCTATTCCTTTATTTATTAATGCAAATTCAGTTGTCAACGTTTATAAAGATGGGCGGTTAATTTCGGTACAAAATTTTAGTGCGGGTAATCATATATTACAAACTGAGAGCTTTCCTGATGGTATTTATCCAATTCAAATTAAAATTCCCCAAGGTGGTCAAGTGGTTAATACAGAAACCGCCATGATTAATAAACCTTCATCATTAGGAAAGTTGCACGATAATAATAGGAATTACCGGCTTTGGTTAGGAATGGTTGCTAAAGATCAAAATTCAGCAATTAAAGCTCCTTACCTTGGTGGTAACTTTGCTAGCGTAATAAACAAACAAACAGTCATGAATTTTGGGGGCTATGGTGTTGATAATTTAGCCCTTGGTGAATGGGATACGGAAGTTTATTTACCGTTAAATACACAAATTACTCAAACTGTTGCGCTAGATTCACGCTTAAATTATGGCTATAACTTGCAGCTATCCAATATGTGGTTTAACTATTTTTCTACCAACGTTTGGTATAACACCAACAGTAAAAGTGACAACCCATATAGCCCATTTAAATCACGTTATAATAGGATAGGGATTTCATCTTACTTAAACTTAAGCCCAATTAAACTTGGTTCAATTTCTGCCACTTATAGCTATAGTTTTCATAACAGCAGAGATAGCCTAAGTACATCTTATTTTCATAATTTGTATTATCGGAACAACTGGAATGTTAGTGCTTCTGTTAGTTACAACAAAACTTTCTCAGGCAATGAAGATAAACAAAACAACTACGCCTTTATGCTCAATATTTCTTATACTTTTGGCAATGGTAATACATTAAGTGATTATCTACGCTATTCACCAACAGATAAGCAAGTCTCTAATGGTCTAAGCTTTAGACCAAACTTAGATCATCCTTATATACGGTATGTAAATGCCAATGTAGATTATCGTAAAGACTATGTTAATGGTCTATTCTCGACTAGTGTTAAATCGGATTACATGCAAGGTGATTTATCAACATCAGTGGTTAGTCAAAACAATCAAGAAAATTATGGTGCTTCTGGTAGCTTATATGGTGGCATAAGCTTAACACCTCAAAGCATCACAGCTCATAACGATCACCGTAGCAAATCAGGTGTGGTTATTCATTTAGATACGGAAGATAAAAAGCATAAAATGTCCACACAAATCAATGGGGTACGTTATCCGATTTACAAAGGGGATAACTTTATCTCATTACCTCATTACAAGCAATATAGCGTTTCTTTAAGCGATCATCCCGATGAAGCACAGTTATTGCAATACTTAGATAAAAGTGAATTCGTAAGCCTATATCCTGGCTCTGTTTACTATATGACACGCGAAGCTTTCCCAATCATTGATGTCATTGGACAAATTATTGATAGTAAGGGCAATCCTATTGCACATGCCAAAGTGCAAAACCATGTGGAAACTACAAGCTATAGCGATGAGTCTGGCTTTTTTGTTGTAAGTATTAGTAAAACAAAACCCACATTAAAAATTACAACAAACGATCAAAGCTGTATTTATAACTTTGATGCAACAGAAATTAAAAATGCACAGCCTGGGTATTGGGTTGGCACGCTAAAATGTGAAGGGGTATAAAATGAAAAAATGGTTAACAATTTTAATTGGATATATCTCAATTACACTTAGTTATGCAGAGACAACTGATTTAACTTTTAAGGTAGATTTAGCTAATAAAACGATTAAATCATCAAGGGGATTGATTAACAACATTGACTTTACAAATAATTTGATCGCTAACAATAAATTAAATTTTAATGTTAGTGGAATTGATTTAACTGGAGCGATAGGAAAAACATTAACTGGTAACTTCACTTACTATTGTGGCTATTTGAACTACTACTGTAACAGAGATAATGTAAACTATATTGTATCGCCTTTTACTTTACAGTGCACTAATAGTATTAGCTTGAAAGGCTCTGTTACTGTGGCAGGGGATAGAAATAATTTCCATCTTAACAATTCCTCCATTCCTTCATCAACAAGCAGTCCTTTTCGTTTTAATATCAAATCTTCTGATAGATATCATATTAGGCAGTTGAGTTTCACATTTGATAGCATTAATCTTGCTGATACAATTGGTATTTCAAATTGTACAGGTAGTGTTAATATACAGGGGGTATATTGGCTTACTCAATATGATCCAAAAACACCGCGGTCAATAAGAAATGATATAGATATTCCCATTAATAATAACTTGAATATAACACTTAACTTTGATCCTTATATCAAACTAACAGGACAAGCAAATTACCAAGCCACACTAACTAAGAATAATCATTTTGGTAATGATTATGGCGCAATAGTAACCATTCCCTATGCTACCAATGCAAATAATATTAAAGTAAAACTTAAAAGCTGTACACAATCGAATAGTGCTTGTGTTTTACAAGATGAAAGAGATGGAAGTAACACAATTCCGTTTCAGTTAAAAATAAATCAACAATTGGTTACAACAATCGGACAAGAACAACCTATTGCTATAACACAACAGTCCAATGAGATTAACGTTAATTTAAGTGCAGATGAAAATACAGTCAAACACGCAAAACCGGGCACTTATAAGAGTAAGGTTATCCTTTTGTTAACGGCATCTTTTAATTAGAGAAGGAATAGTTATGTTAAAATTTTTGTCCTCCTTACTACTTGCTTTATATAGTGTGATCAGCTTTGCCTCAAGTACCGGAGAAAATGTCGAGGTTGAAATTGACGCCACCCTTGTGGTAAAGCCTTGGTTTTCTATTGAGGTTAATGCTAATGATCATAATATCGTATTTAGGAATGACGTTAGTTCGGTGCTCTCAGGCATAACAGGGATTAATAATAATCATGATTATATATATGCAGGGAAATCTCAAGAAGTAGGATTCTTGAGTAACATTGCTAACCCACAGTACACAATAAAATGTAATAAAGGCATGATGACATTAAGTGGTTCTACAACTTCACAACAAATTATCCCAGAAAGTTATCTTTGTATAAATGGCACGGCACAAGCATTAGGTACTGCACCTGTACGCCTCCCCCCTCAAGTACCAAACCAAAAGTTTAATCTCTTGCTTTTGGTCAAGCAAAAAAGCGGCACTGCGTATCCACAGGGTCAATATCGTGGTCAACTTATTTGCACAGTTTCGGTTAATTTTTAGTCCTAATTTAGGTGAAAGTAATGATAAGACAAGTAACAACTTTTTTAATGGGTTTACTGGTAACACTTTCTTGTTTTGCCACAACACCTACACCACAAAACCTTCAGTTTGACTTACAGCTTGATATAACTAACAGCCCAACAGTCAAACTTGATATGCTAAATACAAATTTGACAGTCCCACAACTTAAGCTTGATAAAAATAATCGTCTTCCAAGATTTGAGTCTGACAAACTATCAGGAAAGGTCAATTGGGATAATACTGATAAGCTTACAGCTTCACTTCAATGTAATAATAAAGATCAACAAGGAAATTGTATTCTATCTGCTGTAAATACAGGTGGGGCGTGCCCTGCATGTACTATCCAATATAAAATGTGTATAGAGGTCAATTTACAACAACCAATATGTGAAAATGATGGTGTTGGTCGTGATATCACAATTAGTCAGAATAAAGGTATTATAGGTTTTGAGGTTTATATCAAAGGTGATGGGAATGACTCTATTATACCAAGCAATCAGAATGAAAAGTTTAATGGAAGTTTTAGCATAACCTTTACTGCCTCTTTTTAATTTTTTAAAGTGATCTATGTTTTGTATAATTTATGATCATCAAATTGCATCGATATATTAAAAATAAAATATAGAAACCTTAAATTTTAATCGTGCGGAAATATATTTTTAAGTAAATTCTTATTCAATTAATCAACCAACAATAATAAGGAGTTAATCACATGACAATAAAATGTATAAAACAAAGCCTTGAAACTAAAAAGGAGAAAAATCAATTGAAATATTCTATAAAAACCTCGTTTATTTGTTTGCTAGCAGGGCTGGTAGGTGTTACCAATGTAAGCTATGCGGAAAATATAACTGACAATACAGATATCCAGATCCCAACAAATTATACGTTGCATAATACAGCGTTAGATCGCGATCTTGATAAAAAAATAACACAAGAGTCTTACCATAAGAACACATTGGATAACTTATTATCAAGCGATAAAGGCTTTTTATGGTTAAGGTCAACAGAAGGAAAAAACTGGCTAACAAGTCACGTTGGACAAAACTGGTTTCGATCAGACTCGTCTATTGTAAATGAGTGGCTTAATACTGAAGATGCAAAAAGCTGGGCATTAACTCCTGAAGGAGAAAAAACACTCTTTTTAAAAGTCCAGTCTCTTTCAGACAACAAAGAATTGACCTATCACAATCGTCTTGAATGGCCAAGTTTTACAAATATTGGTGTACATGCAGTAGTTATAGGCGCAGGCATAGTCGGTTACAAAAACGTAGCAAACAGAGCTGTCACTACAACAGCTCTAGCTATTGTTGGGCTGGCAACTGCAAATATAGGGCAATGGGCTATTAACTCTTCTACCAGTTTTCAATCTCCTTTAGATAAAGTATTAATTACCAAAGCAGGGCAAGCTTGGCTGTATACAGAATCAGGTGTTCAATGGCTATTAAGTCCTAGCGGTCTTAAATGGTTAGAATCTTCAGAAGGGCAAGACAGGCTTAGCTTTTTGGAAGGAAATAAAAATGGCCATAGTATTGCAAGGGATATTATTCATAGCAAAAACCTTAATGCAATCGATCAAGTAGCAAAAAAAATGGAAAAAGTGTTACTTGAAAAGGTCAAAAATGCAAATACGATAGCAGGGTATTGGTATGCTTCTGATTTAGATCAATTCTTATCATCTTATTTAGGTGGTTTATGGCTAGCTAGTGATACAGGTATAGAGTGGCTAAAAAGTTATGAAGGTAAAGAATGGCAAGTTAATGAGCAAGGTAAAATGCGTAAAGTTTTTATCAATTGGCTCAATACAAATGCAGGCTTACAATCGATTAAAAATGAAAGTATCTTGCAAGATTTTATCCTTGGTTATGTGAATATAATGGATAATAGCGATTTATGGTATTCTAGTTCAGAATTTTCTCAGTTTATAGCCTCAAAAGCAGGTGGTGTATGGCTAGCAACAGAAGTAGGTCAACAATGGATGAAAACAAGTAAATGGGGAGAATGGCTAACCCAGAATGCTTATAATACGTGGCTATGGGAAAACACTGCTATAACATGGCTTAATAGCAGTGCTGCTAAAGAATGGGTGCAAAAGGATGCTGGCAAAAAACAATTTCAAGATTTGTTGAACAGTAAAGGGTGTGGACAAGAAGATAATCGTCACTTCATACAGAAAGTTTACAGTTCTGATTGTGTTGTGTTGCAGCGTACTCTAGCAGGAAAAACCTATAATACTCAGCTGCAACAAAGTAAACAGTAAAAAAATACATTTAACATAGGCAATGGATTGCCTATGTTAATGTTCAACAATAACATTTCGTGCATTCTCTACGTCATGCTGTCTGTTTCACATATAAATCAAGATCTTTAAAAACATTCAATAGTTGTTTCATATTTATACTCTTATACAACAAAAACCAGTGATTTTTTATCATTTGGTTTTGATAATCAACTTGTGTTCATAATGAAGTTAACTAACTTGTCCCAGATAGTTTTACAGATTTGCGATGAGTAATAACATATTTTGAATACTATCGGAAAGGAATTGGTTGATTAAACTTAAGGAGTAAATAAATATGGAATTAGAAAATATTACACGACGAAGTAATGTTCAAATCAATAAAACTCAATCAAAAGTGATTTCTAAAAAAATTATCGTTTATCTTCTTGCTGTATTCATAAGTAACGTTAACCTAAGCTATGCACAAACAGAGGAACAACCCAATATTCAAATTGAAAACGAGTTAGAGAACTCTATTAATCTAGAGCAACCAGTGGCTGAAAACGAGCTAAACGTCTCACCTCTAACTCGACAGCACATAGACTCTGAAGATATCAGAACCTCTCAATCTACAAATCCACAACAAGTTACTGAAAATATCATAACCATTCCTTCTATACATTCACAGCAAACGGTTATTGAAGTTGTAATAGCCAATCCTAAAAACTTACAACAAGCTGACATTGAAAATAACCTAAATATTACAAGTCAATTTAATGATCCGTATGAACAAATCATAGATAAAAAATTTTACGACAAAATCCAAAATGCCATTTACCGTGAAGAAAACGTGAGTGAGTTGCTATCAAGTGATCAAGGTTTATTATGGTTAAAGTCAAATAAAGGTAAAACCTGGTTAGCATCAAATGAAGGGAAAAATTGGCTTCAGTCGGATTCATCCATTGTTCGTCAATGGTTGAGCACAGACAATGCACAAGCTTGGGTGCTTAGTCCTCAAGGTGAGCAAGCAATGTTACTTGCAGCAAATTCCCTTTCAGATAACAAAATACTAACCTTAACAAATAATTTTAGCTGGCCCGGCATATCGAGTCTTTTTGCCTATACAACACTAACTGCGATCGTTATTGTTCTTGGTCGCAACATTGATTCCGTGAAGACAGAAGAGACGGTTGCTAATGCCGGAGCCAATAATAACCCAAAGGCGAAAGAACCGCTCCCAGAGAAAAGCACTCCCACTAATGAAAATGGATTTAAATATGTATTAACAATACCTGCTGTACTGACTATTTCTGTTATGGCGGCAAATATCCTTCAAGGTATTGCTTATTCTTTTACCAGTTTTCAATCCCCTATAGATAAACTATTAAGCACGAAAGCAGGAAATACCTGGCTGTATACAGAATCTGGAATTAAATGGTTATTAACGCCATCTGGACTTAAGTGGTTAGAGTTTTCTGAAGGTCAGGATTACTTACATTTTTTCCAAGGAAACAAAAATGGTTATACCATTGCAAAATCTCTTATTCATAAAGAGAATCTCAATCAAGCACATGATATAGCAAACAAAATGGAGAAAGTTTTTCTTCAAAAAGTAGAAAATGCTAATCACATATCTGGCTGGTGGTACGATTCCGACTTAGATCAGTTTTTATCATCTTATGTGGGGGGTGTCTGGTTAGCCACTGAAACTGGAATTAAGTGGCTACAAACTCCACAAGGCAAACTATGGCAATCGGATAGGAATGGTAGAATGAAACCAATTTTCATCAATTGGTTAAATAAAGATGTAGGTTTACAAGCAATAAAGCAAAGTGCGGAATTACAGCGTTTAATTTTTGATTATGTTATCATCATGGATAACCATGACTTCTCAAACTGGTATTTCGATTCAGAGTTTGCTAATTTTCTATCTTCAAAAGCTGGTAGTATCTGGATTACCACAATAGAGGGACAACGATGGATAAAACACTCACGGTGGCAAGAGTGGTTAAAGGATAACCTTAAAAATTCTTGGATATTTAAAAACTATGCAATCAAGTGGTTTGATACTCCTATTGCTGAAATATGGACAAACACGCCAAATGGACAACAACAATTAAAGACAATTATCGGTCAATGGAGTAAGAATGAGCGAAAAGATGGAATATATGTTTCAGACTATAGTACCATCATGCAAACGAAAGTCGGTAAAATGTACAATTATGCAAAAAATGAAACTCCTTAGAAAGGACAACAAATTTGTTATTTGTATACCCTCTAAACAGTCAATTTAATGCCTAGACCAAGCGTTAGCGTGCATTCCGTTTTGTATCCAAAATCTAATTTATTTCATGCTGTCTGACAAAGTAGCAACTGAGAAATAAAAAAAGCCAATATAGCTCATTGATAAACTTAAGATAATAAAACCAATCATCTTCATTTTTGTTACAATTGCTTCAATCTCCGTTTCCAATACACGCTCACTTAATGCAAGTAACCCTTGTTCAATTGCACCTGTATCGGTGTAAATATCCAAAAGCAATGATGTATTGTTGTTAAAAAGGTTAACACTTGCTAAAGCACGTCCAGCAGAAACTCCATCTTGTGACATCATCAATCTAATCTTGCTAATATATTGCTTTAAGTAATGAGAGCAGTTATTTTCAATTAACATAAATGCCATGTTAAAGCTCTTTCCTGAGCTAAGTAATGATGCTAAGGAAATAAGGACACTTGTTGCCTGTATTCTTTTATACTCAGCAAATCCCCATAATTTATCAAACAAATGGTAACGTATATTAAAAGTCCAACGCTTAACAATAATAGGAAGCATAATAAAAAGTACAATAGCAAGCAAAATAATATGCCAAGTATGACCTGTAATATAATCGTTTAACGCAATAAAATCTGCTATGTTTCCTGATAAGTTCTCTTTTGGTAACGATTCCAATAACATCGGAATTACCTTCAATGAACAACCAACAATAACACCAATTAAAACTAATATTGAAATTGTTGGCATAATCATACCGATGGCAATTTTCTTGGCTAACAAGGCAAACTTTTGAGTGAGTGAGCTAGCATAATCAAGCGCATTGATCGGATTATCAAAGTTTGCCTTAATCATCATATGTTCATTTTCTGGAATATAAGGCTTAATCGCTTCATCAAACGTCATACCATCGTATTCAATTTTAGTAATCCAATCTTGTAAAATTGTTGCCAAAACTTTATTGTTAAATGATCGATAATATTGATATTTTTCCTTTAATGCCACCAGTGTTCCATAGATACTCAAGCTGCTGTTACTCATCACCAAAATAATATTTTGATACAATGATGCACGCACACGGTTAGAAAAAAATAGACGTAAAACAAAAACCATTAACATATTGTACTTTTTGGAGGTATCCTGCTTTTTACTTTCACGCACTCCACGCAAGCGTAAAATCATTGATTTTAATGAAGATATTATCATAAAACCCCCTCCAACTGATCTAAGCGACCCATTTTATACTCATAAATAACAGGGCAAAGCAAACCTGATAACACTTTTTCAAAGGCATGGTAGCTAATCGTTTTACCACCATTTTGATGCCATATTTCTCTTGCTTGTTGATGCTTACCTAAATTAATTTTTTCTAATATTTTCTCCGTTGGTGCTAATATTTCAGCCACCACCTCGCGACCAATCGCCGCTTTATGATCACAGTGAATACATCCATCTGGGTTGGCAAAATGCACATCGGCTAACCGATGGTCATCATTACCATAATAGCGATTAATATTTTGCAACCTTTGCAATATCTGACAATCAGGATATATGGATTGATATTTATCATAACTCCAAGCACACCGAGGACATACAATTGGAATAAGGGTTTGGTGAACAATCAGCGATAAAAATTTAGGTGATAATAAAACATCTCTATCAATACCAATTCCCATTAAACGATCAATACATAAAAAAGCATTTTGCGCATGTAATGTTGTTAGCACCTTATGCCCCGATTGCACTGCCTGTTGCAACAATGCCGCAGATGAGCGATCACGAATTTCTCCTGCCATAATAACATCAGGATCAAGCCGCATTGCTGCTTTAAAAGTATGATTAAACTTTTCTAATGTCATCTGACTTGTATCATCTGCCGTTTCATGAACAGGAATTTGGCAAGCACCATCAATAATATACTCAGGAGGTGACTCGATTGTAAGGATTTTTTTCTGTCGACGACTGCGATCAACCATTAATTTCAATACCACTGACAAAGAGGTACTTTTCCCCGAACCAATTTCACCAGAAAAAATAATCACTCCTTCCGGTGCAGTCAAGGCTTTATCTATTAATTCAACTTGTTGAGAGGAATAACCTAATGAATTTATCGTTTGGCTTTGTTTTTTACCCATCGATAATACACGCATAACAACATTATAACCATAAGGATATAAAGGAGTACTTTGGAACCTTAGTCGATATACCATGCCAGCAATATTTTGATCAATTACTGCTTGCTGTGCTTTATTGTATAAATCTAGTTGTTTATCAACTGTACCATAATGTCCTTTGGTGTTATAAATAGCACGAAGCACCTTAAGCATCACATCCGCATCATATTCTTTATGTAAATATACCAAACCATTAATGCGATGCTTTAATTCAACCTTTGTGGCAGTTGCTTCAATATGGATATCTGAGGCATGGTTGTCTACCGCCTCTTTCACAATGTTATAAAATTCACTTAAAATGCCTGTATCAATTTCATCTTCTGATGCTAACGCAATAACATCATCTAACAATAGGGGGGAAACTGGCTGGACAACAATCGGTATATCGCCTTTAACGTAACTCTTTACTTGTTTTTTAATATGTTCATAGCGTGCTTCAGGTACGTCTGTTGAAATAAAGGCTACGATAATCTCTTGACGACCATCTTTGAGTGCCTTAGCAAAAACGTATTGTTCTTTTCTAATCGACTCACTAATTACTTTTTGAATACTAAAGTCTAACTCATTTAGTGAACCAATATGCTTATACGCACCGGTACTTTGTGGCTGATAGATATTGCCGTAAATATCGCCTACTGTTTGATATTTGCTACTCATAAATACTTTTACATCCTAACTAAATTTAGCCAACATCAATCGTCAAGTATCTCTCTTTATCAAGACTTGTAGCATCAAGGAGTATCACTTTATTGGCATTAATTGAAGCGACTTTATAACGACCCTCCAGCATATCACCAACCTTAAGCTCATGTTTTTTGGCATGATACCAAATCACTGCTTCCCAAATGCCATCTTCTTTTGATACTTCAGCAACTTCAATACTATAGTCACCTTGCTTAGCCGAAGCTCCACTTAATGATGCTTTCGATTTGCCAATGGCAGCAAGCTGCCTTTGCAATTTATAACTATCTATCTTTTGCTGCATGGCTTTATTCTCAAGTGCTTGCTGTTCAATCTGTGCATGCAAATGATCTTGCGCTTGAATACTCTTATAATATTCCTGTGTTGAATCAATTGCATACGTTTGCGATGAATTTGTTTGTGTATAAGCCATTGCTACTGCCGAGTTTAGTGCAACAAAAAACAACGCACAGCGTATCATTCTATGCTTCATATACCTCTCCTTTAACAACCCATGATATGGGTGTATTTTGATGATTTTGTATTTCAACACTTACTAAAACAAATGTATTAAGCTCTTTTGCCATTGCTGCTATCGACAAAAGCTCCCGCATTCCCTGACCTAAAATGGTTAATGGGTGTTTGCGAAGCTCATAAGACAACACCTGAGCTTTTGCCAAGTTAAAGTTCATCCCCCTGAGTTTTAGTTCTTCAATAAATTTATCAAAACGATAACGACCTTTGGGTCCCGCACTGTTTAAGTTAAACGTTGATTGATCTTTTGAAGTATTTTTATCAGAAATAAACTTAAAACGAGCACTGGTTATATTATCAGCTATAGCGGTTACTGAGGCTACTTGCAATGATTGAATACTGTTAAATGACGCTTGAGTCAGTGAAACAATATGATCTTTACTAGATAAAACATAAGTAGCATCAACAGTATCCGATACACTAGCATCATAATAAACTTTCTGGATATGCCACTGTAAAATAGAAACAGGCAAATTGCTAATAGCATTAATAAATTTAATAATAAGTGGATATGCATTCTTATTGTTAATTTCACTATTTATTTTGTTAAAAAATTCTTCTTTTTCTTGCTGCTTTTTAATCTTATCTTCTCCTTTTATAGCTGAAAGCTGGGAAGGCGAATCATTAAAAAAATACATGTAACCACCTACCATCAATGATAATAATAAAACTCCATATCCAATCAGCTTACGCCGTGACATAGGAAGACTTTTTTTATTAGCAGTGCCTTTTTTTGGCGCTATCTTTTTAATATTTTTAAGCAATGGCTTAATACAAAATCGTTGTTGATCTGGCACATTAAGAAGCAGTTCAGTTAAAGAGCTTTTTTTAATAGCTGTTCTGTCAATTCCAAAATCTGATTCTATTTTATTGATAAAAAAGGCACTACTATCCTTATCACAATGTAAAACTTGCCTAAATATATTTGATGAAAAAACTTTCTCTAAATATAACAAAAATCTATGCAAAGACCCCTCATCAACGATCATATCCCCTGATAGTTGAATATGGTCGTGTGATTGGTTAACAGTAGAGATCTTAGACTCTATTTCTTTAGTAACGGGAAGTAATGCTGTTGGCAAAACAATGCCATTTTTAATAGAACACAACCAATATTTTCCTGTATATTCGCCACTTTTACTCGTCAAAGGGAAAACATAAATAGCATCTTTTGATAACTCACTTACCACAGCAGCAAGTGATATAGCACCAATTACATCATTTTTGTTTAAAGATAAATCAGGCGACACCCCCGCAGCAATTCCGCGCTTAGTATCGACAAGAAAGCCATCACAATGCATACGCTCAAACTCTTGCATCATTGCACTTTCTGTTTCAAGCATCAGCCACGTCAGTCCTATCAAATAATGGTTATTATTTATATGAATGATCATATTAACTTCTCCATAGCCCCTAACGTATTAAATAAGGCGTTACAACAATAACGGTAATCGTCGAGTTGTTTATAGCTGCTTGTGAACCACCTAACATCCAAGTACTTTTAGGTCCAATGCTATCGGTTTGTGCGTTATCTTTAGTGTCTTCAAAACCAGCCAAAATCACGGTTTGTCCGGACTTTAGCGGCACAGATTGCATAAAACTTTTATTACGTATTGACGGCAATTTAATCGTCTGTGGCTGTGTACTACCATCCACAGGAACTTGTGATTCATCCATACGTACCAAATTCGTTAAATTAACACTTAAATCAACCAGTACTTCATTGCCTTTGACAACAATCGGCAAGACTTTGATTTCATAACCTTCAGTGTATTCACCAGGCGTTACTGATCGTTGCACAGCTCCTGGTCCACTGCCACTTGCCGTGACCACAACATCCACTTTTTTAATATAAGCCGTTGTCGTTGATACTTGAATAGGCACAGGACGACCACTAACCGTATAAAGCGTTGTTCCTGTCACGTGTGTTGTTTTACCAATCGTTTGCAAAGCGTTGATAATTAATTTCGAATCACTCCAAGGTCCTGAAGAAATAGCACCTGTTAGGGTACCATAATTACTAATTCCAGTAATGTTATCGGTTAATGTCGGAGTGTTCCAAGAAATTTTACCACTTGTTGCTTTATATACAGCATCCCAATTAAAACCATAACCAGAAGAATTTTTCTGATCTACATCATAGACATCTAGTCTAATCACTACTTTCTTTCTGGCTGTACGGTTAATTTCTTCTAAATACTGAGATACTTGACGCATTAATAGTGGCGTTGTCTTTACCGTGATTAGGTTAAGTGTCGAGTTTTCATCCACAGTACCCAATTTACCAATAATAGATTTAATAGTTTTAATCACTGCTGCCCAAGGATTGTCATATTCTGCTTGGTTTTCAGTTTGAAGTGATGCAGATTGATTAACCCCTGTATTGGAGTTACTACCGACTTTCGCTGTTGTCTTAATCTTGTCAGTCAAAATATCAACATGGAATGTCTTTGTTTCCATTCTAAAAAATTCAACTGTATTTCTACTTTGATCATACTTCCAAAAAATGCCAAGCTTAAAAGCAAAGTAATCTAAAAATCCGGCAATATTGCCATCATAGTCACAATGAATCATCACATCATGAATATCCGACATCTCATACGCTACCTGCTCTTTTTTTAGCATATCAGACTCTGGCATCGCTAGATGTTCTCGCTGAGAAATATACTCAATAGCACCTTCCGAAAAAACAACCTTAGATTGAGTAATTCGCTGTATTTTTGCTATCAGCGTTTCAAGTGTTACTCCTGTTGCTGTATTGTTATAAGCAAATGACCGTTGAAATATTTCAGGCAAGGCGTTTTGTGCTTGAATATCAATTAAATCTCCTTGAACGTAAGGCTCATCACTAATCGTCACAAAACTCTCTGATTCTGGCTTTTTCAAGTTTGACATCATTGCCTTAGTTTTCTCAATATTCGCATCTGCATTTTCATCAACAGTTTTATATATAGCAGTGCTACAACCAGCCATCGATAGCACCAAGCTACTCAACAGCGACACACGTAATATCTTTTTATTGTTTTTCATTATCCACAACCTTAACTACTTTTGCATGACGACCATGTTTGCAGAATATGATTTTGCTTTAATTAGCAAAACGTTATTTGTCTTTAACTGTGCTTCCAGTGGATGATCAGCATCTTCAAATGCTTTTAGCAAATTGTTTAATGCTCCATTTTTTGCTAACAGTTGTCCCTCAAACTGTGCCGAAGCGGCAAGCTTATAATCAACAGATGCTTCCCATATCACTTTAATACCTTGATAAGAGGCCCATCGTTCAACTGTCTGTTTTAAAGTTTGCCCTTGTTCAGCATAAAATAATTGTCTTGGGCGCATTGCTAGTAAATCAGCTTCTTTTTGTGTTTTAGCAATCGCAACTGTTTTATCGTCTAGATTAATACTTATGGCATAATCATTGTTTTCTTGGCTAAAAATCTGATATACCTGTTTGCTAGAAAACGTCTGATCTAATAAATTGTCAGCCACGATGAGTGCAAAACCATTATATTCATCATCAGAAGAAATCTTAGCCATGCCATGTGTTTTCGTAAGATCAGCATCAGCACAAGCTTTATCTGAAATACAATAAGGATTTAACAGCTTAAAGTGATCATCTACTGCTAATTTATTTGCCACAGCAAGTTGATAAGGCAACATAGCCGTGCATAAAAGTACTGGGAAGCTAATAAAACACTTTAGCTTATAATTAATTTTCTTATTCATATTGTTTTTACCTTCTTGCAATATCGATATAAATAAACTGATTGGAAGCGCTAGGATCGAGTGCATCATTTGAATCAATATCTCTTTCACAACTAAATCTGGTAAGTGTTATACCATGGCTTTTAAATTTTCCTGCGCAAATTGCAAATTGAGATACTGGCGTATTGATTAGGTTTTTCTTTAAAGATGCCACCATTTTTAGAGCGAGTCCTGTGTCCACTTTACCGCCAAGCTTAGGATAAGGCACACGTAATAACACGGATTTCGGTGTTTCATCCTTAGCTAATCCTAGTGGCTGCATAACAATAATGTCACTTTTATTCATGTTAGAAAATGGGAAATTTTCAATACGTTGACTTGCACATTGACACGCCCAACTTTTATCATCACTCCTTGCACGATTATGTTCTACACATGATTCACTGAAAAGCTTTGTCTTCTGATCTAACGGGTGGGTTATTCCACACACTGCAAACAACTTATCTGTATGATAAAACCTCGCTAAACTTATCTCACCATTATACCCGTATTGATCTGACCATTCTTTACTTACATCTTTAACTTGCCGAGCTAGATCACTATGTTTTCTGCTAGATGGGTCCTTTTTACTCTCTTCAAAAAGTTGCATTGGCTCATAAATCGCATCACCAATTGTGTAAGCAATGTGTATAATATTGTTGGCAGCAGTCTCGGCTCTCTCAAGCTGTTGCTTTTTGACCAATTGCATATATTCACTAATTGCAATAAGACCCAAAATTACTAATGATGCCATTAATGAAATTAAGATATAGCCTTGCTCTTTATGCCTTACGCGGACGCAATTTAG
Source organism: Candidatus Nebulibacter yamunensis (assembly GCF_024208055.1). Taxonomy (NCBI): domain Bacteria; kingdom Pseudomonadati; phylum Pseudomonadota; class Gammaproteobacteria; order Thiotrichales; family Francisellaceae; genus Candidatus Nebulibacter; species Candidatus Nebulibacter yamunensis. The sequence goes on along the minus strand of NZ_JAMBMW010000006.1, from coordinate 38,205 downwards.
TTTTTTTGAGAATATATACATTTGGTTTTTCCTAACTTAAATTTCTATTATTTTTTTAGCAATAAACACAAAAATATTAAGTTGATTTTTTGTTTTTTACCTTCCCTTTGACAAAACAAGGTCAAAGAGGGTGTTACACATAGTGTTGTTGAAGTTATTTTTTAATAGTTATTTAGTAAACACACTCATGTGGAACCATATTAGCGTTTGAATATAATCTTCAACGCATATTTAGTCCCAACAGTTGCAGTCTCTTTTACACAATCTGCCGCTACTTCAGTAGAAGTAATTGGAGAGTTTCTTTCTGCCTGTGCTCCTATTTTTATTTTTAGGGCATCAGACATAGCTACTGCATTTGCCAATGAATCACACGCTTGCTGGGACATACTGTCAAATTCGATAGTATACTCAGTCCCATTAGCTATCCCATTAACCTTAAATTCACCTCCAAATGGCGTAACAAGTTTATCCTGATTGATATATTTCTTTGCAACACGATCACTGTCTATTAACAACTTAGCGTCAATTGCTCGTCCTAAATCCATTTGAGTCACATCATGTATGGCTGACTGAACGGTACCTATTAAACCCGTTGTTTCTAGAATACGGTTTTTTTGCGCAGCTTTAGCAAACTGTGAAATCACAATCGCTGTTAACACCCCAATAATAACGAGTACTACCATCAACTCAATTAATGAAAACCCTTTTTGTTTTGCTGATGTATTTATTTTCTTCATATTTTTTCTCCTTTTTTGTTGTTTATTACGTTGGTTTGATTTTTTGTTGTTTATTGCTTTTTTATTGTTTATTACAGCATTAAGTATTTAACCTGATGCTTTGAGACAAAATTACAGGATTTAATTTTAGGTCACAATATTTAGCACTTTTATCGGACAAATTGATTGGCGATTACCCCATAAAAACTCTTTAATATTATTCCATGTAGACACTCCCCCATTTAATCTTTTTGACATAGACAAACCCATCCATAAGCCTGTATAAGGCTTATATTATTAGTGGCAAAAAAGATTTCTAAAACTTTGCATGACCTTACACATCAGAAACGCACAACCTGCATCAACTTCTTATGCTTTTAAATTTATCAACATGCTGATAGATTAACGAATATGAGCTATGGAACGCTCAATATGAACATTTTCAATTTATTCCCCATTTTTGCAAAACATCTTTAACTTAAAGATGTCCAAAATTAAACCATAGGAAGTAATTCATGTCATTCTTTATAAGGTAACAGTCTGTATGTCAAGCTTACAATTTATGTTTTAATATAACTTATTGTTTATTAATACAGAAATTGGATTACCGATCAGAATGATTATCTGCACAAAACATATAACCCGCTCTATTAACCGTTTTAATCAACGAACCATTAGTTGTTGCTATACTCAACTTTTTTCTAAGCTTGCTAATTAATACATCAATCGTTCGATCCATACCATCATATGGTCGATCATATACACACCAAGAAAGCTCATCTCTTGAGACAATTTTATTTGACTGTTTTAGAAAAAAACTTAATGCTAAAAACTCAGACAAAGAAAGTTTATGAGGATGTTTTCTCACATCAATTAGGCATTTTTGATCTATATCCAAACAAATATCATTAAAAAAAATATGCTTATATTTTTCATCTTTGTTGTTGAGGATTCTCAATATTGCACTTATTTTTGCTGATACAATCTTTATATCTGTTCCCTTGTCAACGTAATCTATAATACCAGATTGGTAAAACATTACCTCTAACTGAATATCTGACTTATCGCTAATCACAATAATAGGCAGCTCAGATCGGCTTTGGTAAACTTCATAGCATAATGTATTAGTCAATGCTCCATTGATAACACTTGAAAGAACTAATAGATCAACTTTTTGAGTTATCAAAAACTTATCTAGTTGTAAAACATTGTTACATTTAATAATTTGGCAATTTTTTAAATGATTACTTAATTGATTAACATAATATTTATCAACCCCCACTATTAAGATATTATTTTTAACCAACTCTCTATCCCCCATGAGCTAGACATCGATATGGTCTGCTGCAAGATAATTCCTTAAGAAGAATTTGAGCTGCAATAGCTGATCAGTAAGACAAACAATAGAAAACTTACAATGCTCCGCTCAGTACTCCTTATTTTCTTTCTATCTCTTCTCATCTTTAGCTTGATAGATTATTAATCAAGAATTTAGCTAGAGAAATCTTTACTGAACTAACTCATTGGACTCAAAATTAAGCTTGGATGACATTATCTAAATAAAAAAAATTCTTATCACTGTATAAAATGTACTGAAATGTTAATAGATGTCTAGTTAAGTACTATTTATGTTCAAATCAAACACACTCAAATGACACAATCTGCTTAATATTTATGCCTTAAATAAATAGACTTTACGAATAGTAAATTTTAGTTAGTTTTGAACAATACAAATTCAGCCTAGCTAAAGCTCTTTATTTAATCCTGCTGACTGAGTATTTTCATTATTAAATATCAAGTTTCCTTCAGTAAAACTTATATTTTGTTTTGTTTCTTGAACTGGCAGGTTAGATGTTTTTGGTAATTGTATAACGTTTAAACTATTCCCTTTTTCACTTGAATTTTGAATCTCTAAGGAATTATTTTTCCCAGGATTTTTATCTTTTGTATCTTGCTCTTGCTCAATATCAAAATGCTTTTCATTATCTGGCTTATCTGTTGTAAGATTTATCAATTTTGTTTTTAAGTTTGAGAAAAACAATGAATCATAAAAAAATAAATATCCTATCGCCAATGTTGCTGTTACTAATGCCAAACCAATTAAGACATTAGTTGCAATAGCTACACCTATCAACTCTCCAAGTAATGGTGTTGCTAAAATTGCTAACAACGCAGCCAATCCAATGATTAACGTGCGCTTCCATTCATAGAACTTTTGCAGCACAAATTCACGTGTATTAGACCATATTTGCCCTGTTCCTTGAATCTTTCCTTTAACTTGCTCTAACTGATCCCGAGATTCACAATATATCTGTTCAGGGGTGATGTTTTCTTCATTAAACAATCGTTGATAAGCCTTATATGCTCCACTCACAGCGCCATAAATTGCCCCATAATATATCATATTTGACACTTGGTTAAACCAATTACCCATTGAGCTTAGCCCAACAAAGGTTGCAGCACCTCCTAACCAAGTTAACCCTTTACTGATAAGATACTTAAACCGATTTCCTTCTTGTTGCCCTGTATATAAGTTTGCACCTGTATACAGAGCAGCACCCCCTCCTACAAGCCAAGCCATATTCGCACCTGGTGACAATATACTTATACCAGTACACAATGCAACGGCCAAAGGCAACGTGATCACCGCCTTATCTAAACTATTCACACCTGCTGCACAGGCAATTGCACCTAGCTCTGCCAATTTATCACCCAAAATATTGTCGATGTACCCTCTTTCTTTGAAATAAGATTCTTTAATCCGCTCTAAACCAGTTTGACTAATATAGCCAGCAAGTGCTCCTGCTGATAGACCTGCAAATATTCCTGCAAATGAATAAGCACTCCCCCCTGCCAAAACAGTAGATAATACTGCTGCACCAAGCTTTTGGCATGTATAACGATCATTGCTCCCATCTTCATTATTTTGGCATATTGCATAACGACTTCTACCCAAAAATCGCTTTTGAATCTTTTCTTGTTCCCTTAGCAACTCACGTAAACCTTCTACACCTATTGCATCTTTTAGATCTACTCCTAACAGAAGAGTGTTTTTATTAAATTTGACATTTTCTAGATCGCTATCACGCAGATAGGCATAAATCAACTTCGTACCCCTAAAGTTGATATTCTTGCCCTTTATTTTGTTTAGGTGAGCATAAGAAAAATTACCGTTTTCTGCATTGACGTTTGGCATGTTTGCACCATCAAACACAGTATGAACAGCATGCGTATATCGCATAACTGCATTTTTAAAGTCAGCACCATCAAACTTACCACGATCTAATATCGCATGAGTCAAATTTGCGTTTTTAAATTGTGCTTGTAAACGAGCTGTCACAGCTCTTAAATTAGCATGCTCAAGATCACCATAATTCAAATTTATTTTATCTAAAGTTGCTTTATCAATATTCGCATGGGTGAAATCAGCAGCATAAGCTATAGCGCCATTAAAATTACTACCCTGGAATTCACTTTTCATCATACGTGCTCTAATCATTTTGACATTTTCAAAATCGACTTTTGCACCATTGATAGCTCGAGCTCCAATTAAATTAGCATCATTCAATGTGGCATCTTTAAATGAATTATCACCATCAAATTTTACCCCTTCAAAACAACTTGCACTTAAATTAGCATGATCAAACTTGCAATTTTTAAATGTCACTTTAGCGAAAATCACACCAGAAAGATCAAGACCAGAAAAGTCCATATTTTCAATAACCAAGTTTTCATCACTAAAATTAGCGTGATAAGTCAACTTTTCCTGCGAACCACCTAAAGGATTACCGTTAGACTTCTCTTTGTGCTGCTCCAAAATAAAATTGTTTAAAGGGATAACTGATTCAGAATGTTTACAAGCATTTACATAAGATTGCAAATCTTCTTTTGTCGCTTTTAATAACACCTTTTTACTGTTAACAACTTTAGTGTCCATAGGGATATAACATGGATCAGACTGTACTCTCTCCTTTAAATTAATTAGTAACTTTTGCTCATGTGCGTGCAATGCTATTTGTTTTTGTTTTTCAATTTCTTGTGTTTCGTGTTTTATTTTCTCCTTGAATTTTCGGTTTTCTTCAGTTTCCCAAAATATACCTACGAATTTATTGGCAGCCTTATCCCAAAAGCTCTTATTTTTTGCCTGTTCACTTTCTAAGGTTTGAACTTTCTGATTTAGCTCTTTTTTGAACTTATTTTCAATTTGCTCATGCTCACTATACCATTTTAGTGATGCTTCCTGTTTGATTGTAAATATACCAAGCTTATGTACAAATTGTGGATCATAATAATCTAGATATAAATGATCTAATAATCGGCTATTTCGTTCATAACCATAAAAAGAACAATTTTTCAATTTTGTACCACGAAAATCAACTTTACTCAAATCTACATTTTTAAAGGTAACCTTATCAAAAAGGCAATCACGTAATACTACATTTTGAAGGCTACTTTGAGTTTGAGTATCAATACGATATTCGTTTTTATCTACTTGCCACTCTTGTTTCCAACCAGGATAAAAATAAACACTTGAAAATGTACTACCAGAAAAATCTCCATCGGCAATGTCTATGTTTTCCTCATCATACTCTGAAGAAGGGTGTTCAGGATCTAAACCTATCTGTACATTACAAATATTAGCAACAACAAGTTCACCGTTTTGGTATGGATAAGCTTCTAAAGAAGAGGGCTGAGCATTTTTCTCTTTAACGACCAAACTACCATTTTCTTTATATAGCTGTAATTCCCCTTTTGCTATTTTCGTTTGAAGATAGTCATTAAAATTACCTCGTGCATCACGATCTTTTTCTAAACGTCGGGAATCAACATAACGTTGCAATAAGCTAAGATTCCCTCTATCCTTTGAAATCTCGATAAGTAGTGTCTTACTTTTTATCTCTTCTAGCTGATTTAGTAATTCTTGATGATCTGGCATAGCTCCACCCCTTTTAATTATTATAATGAGGCACTAATGTTCTGTAGTGTGGCTTTCATCACACTTTATAAATTAATTCCTAAATGATTTAACTATTTTTTATATCTAGATTCTGTACTTTTAAATTACTTTTATTTTTATTAAATATAGGCTCAATCATTTCCTGTTTTGCTGGGTTTCTAAGGTCAATTACAAACTCACCATTTTTACTCTTTTCACCTTCACCATAATAACCAGGCTTTTGCTTATAACCTGAAAATATTCTGGTATGAAGGTAACCTACAGAATGTCCTATTATGCTCAATACATCATTCATTCCATAGGACTCTGGTTTAAGCCGAATATAAAAAGGCTTATCTTTATACTCTGAATCTGTGACATAATGTTGAACTTTTTCTAGTATAGGTGCTTCACTGGCATCATGAATCTCTCCTTCATATGGTTGTGGCATAGAAAATAAGAGATGTCTAAACTTACGACCATCTTTGGTTAAGATATACTGATTTTGATCTAAGTCCACTCCCCAAACCAAATCGCCATGTGTCGATAAACGTTGGTATGAAGCTGCTGCTCCATTAGGCTTAAGAAACTCATATATTGCACAAGCTTCTTGCTGAGTTAACCCCTTTATTAATATTGTTCCTCTTTCAAATCCACCACCAAGACCTCCATTACGAACAGTTTGAGGTAAATGCCCTAATATTTTATCTTTAATAAATTTAGCAAGATTTACTTTACTTGTTAACGTATCTTCAAAGCTATTCACCTCAGATTTTTTAATTGAGAATTCTTTATTCATACCTTCGCAATCAGTTTTATTAATAATGCAAAACTCATCGTCTTCGTTATTCACCTTATTTACTTCAATCTTACTATTGACCTCACTTGCTTCAATTTCTTCTAAGTTGATTATTGAATTAGCTTTAGACAAAGTTTCCCATTCATTTTGATTGTTTTTATTCTCAACAGGGTCACTTACCTTATTGTTTTCCTCACGCCTAAATGGCTTCAAAACGTATTCGTAAATAAAGTCTCCCACTTGTAATGCACAATTAATACCACAGTTGATCAACTCCTTTAAAAGTCTAATAAAAAATGAATCTTGCAATAAACTTTCCTCAAAAACAAAGCAATGATTTTTCATTTTAGCTTTATTAATAACGCTTATAGACGTTACTTCACTACCATTTAGTTGAACATCTATACCATTTTTCCGTAAAGTCTTTAATGCTACTTCTTGTGTCTCTTTCCGTTTTGTTAAATTCTGAATATAAACATCTGGCATATTCTTCACCTATTAACCTTTAAAACTTGATATTTGTATCTCTTGTGATTTTATAAAATTTACTTTATTAGATTAATTTCAAGACTACAATCTTTTAGCAGACTTTCAGACACCTTGATGATATTAAGCAAAAATACAGTTAGCTGTGTTATGTAAATCCATACCTATATATTTAATCACCTTATATCTTGAATACCAAAAATGGATGCTATTAGATAATTATGCATTTATAATTCTACCGAATTATGCCTTTATCTCACCAAAAGGAAATCCATTATGAAAAAAACTATTACGTTCACATCGCTTATGTTGGCAGCTAGTTTCACTTTAGCGTGCTCAGCTAAGAACCAACTCAACATTGTTTTTACTTCGGCAACCAGTGAAAACGTTTCACATAAAGCCTATGTTGCGCTAGGTAAAGTTCTTTTTAGTACACCTGAAATTGCTAATGAGTTACATGCATATAACACCAGTATTAATCATAAAACAGGTGAAATTCGTCTTGATATTTCAAAAGAAGAACAAAAGGAAAAACTACTTAAAGAAATTAAACAACTTCTTAAGCAACATGATTTAAAGCCTGTACGTGTTTCTTATGAACACATACAAGCCTAAGTTAGGGAATGTAATATTAGAACATCAAGAATAATTATTCTGGCATTATTTATTAATATGTATCCAATTGTATTAAAGTGACTAGCAATATTGAGTTTGCTGTCATAGATATGTTATATAAATATTGTGAATCATTTTGCAAACTTGCTGACATTGAGTTTTATATGTTTTTCACCGATTAAATTTTGATAAGAGGAATACTATCGTTTGCAATTCAATTCGCTCAAAATCAGTATAAATTTCTGTGTTATAAAACCCATAAAACGATTTGCAATAGGTATCAGATGTAAATAAGATTTGGAAAAAAGAAGGCAAATTACTATGCTAGATAAGTTAAATGAGTTAACAAAAATTGCTAAAAAAAATGTGCTTATAGTTGATGATGATAATGAAATGATAACGTTATTAAAAAATTTACTGATCAACAACGCCTACCTTGTTGATACAGCAAAGAGTTTATCAGAAGCATTATCAATTTTATTAAAAAAAATACCTGATATTATTATTCTTGATGTAATGTTGCCTGATGGTAATGGAATTGATATCTGCCGTCAAATTCGCAGTCAACACAATATCCCAATCATAATGCTCACAGCGATTGATAGCGATACGAAAAAGATACTTTCATATGAATTTGGAGCGTGTCAATATATTACTAAGCCGTTTAATGCAGAGGTGTTACTTGCGCAAATTAAAAGCGCATTGAGAACATATTCTGTTGACTATAAAGATGCTTCTAACAAAAGATATATACACTTTGAAAATTTAGTTTTAGACTTCTTTGACCGCGTATTAATAGATCAAAATGGCATTAGTATTGAACTGTCGAATTCTGAGTATGACTTACTTAAAATACTAATAGAAAATAATCGAAATATTATTTCCCGGGATGACGTGACAAGGGCAATTTATAATCGTGAGTATGACGGTTGTGATCGCGCAGTTGACGTTGTTATTGGTAGACTCAGGAAAAAGGTAGAAAAAGACACGGCTAACCCCAAAATCATAAAAACAATTCATGGAGTTGGATATATTATGGTTGCTGATGTGCATTACTCAGACACAATTTTAAGGCAAAATACCTACGATGAAAATAAAAGTTAAAACAAAGATTTACTTCTGGATTATCCCCAAGTTATTTATTGTTTTTTTATTGCTCAATGCGACTTTTATTATTATTTCATATTTTAACTACTACGATAACAGATATTCTCAAACGATTTATTCATTAACGAATGCCGTATTCAATTTACATTATAATGCCTTACCTAATGCAGAAAATAAGCAATCATCATATCTTAATACCTGGCCAGATTACATAAAATATAATTTATCCGATAATGGTATATTTAGTAAAAAACTAATGCTTAACATAGCTGAGCTACAGCAAGGCTATAAGTCACAAACTTATCGAGAAGTTCGTAAAAGGATACAAGAACTTTTACCAAAGTCAGAATATGGATATGGAAAAAATGGGGTGTCGATTTGTTATCAAGATATAGACTTTTGCGTTGATTTTGTTGTTGAAAACACAAATAGAATTTACTTATATCTTCTACTTGTTGTTTCATTATTATTTATCGCTTTCATGATTCCAATTTATTTTGCTTATACTCAAAAGCTATTAAAACCATATATCAAAATGCAAAAATTAGCTGAAAATTTAGGTTTAAAAGTAAAGAAACATTCACTATTTACCCCTTTCTTTATGCAAGATACAGCAGATCTTATGGTACAAGTAAGTGATAAAGTACAAACGATGTTAGATGAAGCTGTTCATACTTTAGCAGCGTTGTCACATGATTTAAAAACTCCACTGACAAAAGCAAAACTTTATATGCAAAACTCTATTCCGGAAGTCTATCATCAAGAATTACTGAAATATTATGCGGATATGGAATATTTGCTTAACCAAATGAATGTGTACAATGAAAAGGCACATAAAATTGAAAAAACTCAACTTGTTGAGTTAGTCAATTTTATCGATGCAACTTGTCATGAGTATCAAATTAATTTTTTTAACGTTAAATTTGAGTCTGAATTTACTTCTGTCGTACTTCCTTTACAAAGAAAAGCATTTAAGCGAGCTGTTCAAAACCTTATTGACAATGCAATTAAGTATGCAAATGGTGTAACAGTTATAGTAACAAAGATACCAAACGAAAATGTGCTTTGTGTAAGGTTTACAGATGAAGGACCAGGTGTAGATCCACAATTCATAGAGAAACTATGTGATCCATTTTTTCGTATGGATCAAGCAAGAAGTCATAATTTACCAGGATTTGGCTTAGGTTTATCTATCGTTAAAGAAATTGTAGAGCATAATAATGCTCACTTAGAAATTTATAACCATCCTGACAAAAGAGGGTTGGTAGTAGATATCAAATGGAATATAACTGAGTGTCAGATTAAATATTCATATTTATGAAACGGTAATATTACCCAAAACTTTGTGCCATGCCCAACTATACTTTCAAAACCAATTTTTCCACCTAGACTCTGTGAACTTCTCTCTTAACAAGAGAAAGGATAATTTGAAGTGATTGGTCGAGAGTAAATTTGGCGTCCCCAAGGGGATTCGAACCCCTGTTACCGCCGTGAAAGGGCGATGTCCTAGGCCTCTAGACGATGGGGACAAGGAAAATTTTACTGTTTTTTGAATTTCATCTCAAAACTGAGAGCGCATTCTATTGGTCTTTGATACCCTTGTCAAGCACTAAGAAAAAATATTTTTCACTAACTTATTGCATTGCACACAGCCTATGAATGGCTGTACATTTTACTAGCATTTTTTTGTAAAACCCGTTACCCTAATGCCAGTTTTTAGCCTTGGTATTCTTTATTCTTAAATAGATGGTATGACGTAGGTTATCTCCATATGCTTACTTACCATTGAAAAGATAAAGATACATACGCAAAAAAAAGAAATTCAATAAACCTTAGGTAATAACTATGACAGCAACTGTGATTGAAACACCTGCACTTGAAATAAAGCAGAATAAAAAAGTTTTTATTAAAACACTGGGTTGCCAGATGAATGAATATGATTCATCACGCATGAATGAAGTACTAAGTGAACACTTTAATACAACAAAAACAGATGATTACAGTAAAGCAGATATTATCTTGATCAACACTTGTTCAATTCGCGAAAAAGCACAGGAAAAGGTTTTTCACGAACTAGGTCGCTGGAAATACCTGAAAAACAAAAATCCTAACCTTGTGATTGGCGTAGGCGGCTGTGTTGCTTCACAAGAAGGTGAAAATATTATTAAGCGGGCACCATTTGTTGATATTGTTTTTGGGCCACAAACCATTCACCGTTTGCCTGAGCTCATTAAACAAAAACAAATCACGCAAACTGCACAAGTTGATATTTCCTTTCCTGAAATTGAAAAGTTTGATCACCTTCCTGCACCTAAAGCAGAAGGTGCTAAGGCCTTTGTTTCAATAATGGAAGGCTGTGACAAGTACTGTTCATATTGTGTTGTACCTTATACACGTGGTCCTGAGGTAAACCGCCCGTTTGAAGATGTATTAGCTGAATGCGCCATTCTTGCCGAACAAGGGGTTAAAGAAATTACACTTTTAGGTCAAAATGTGAATCACTACCTTGGTAAAATGTCCTCGGGTGACACCGCAGATCTTGCACTTCTTATTCATTTTATTGCCGATATTGATGGTGTTGAACGCATTCGTTTCACAACTTCTCATCCTGTTGAATTTTCGGATAATCTCATCAATGCTTATGCTGAAGTACCACAACTTGCCAACCATTTACATCTGCCAGTTCAGCATGGTTCTGATCGTATCTTAGCCGCTATGAAACGTAATCATACGATTCTAGAGTTTAAACAAAAAATCCGTAAGCTTAGAAAAGTGCGTCCAGATATCACGATTTCATCTGATTTTATTGTTGGCTTTCCTGGTGAAACTGAAGAAGATTTTGAAAAATTAATGGATTTGGTTAAAGATGTTCACTTTGATCAGTCATTTAGCTTTATTTATAGCAAACGCCCTGGCACACCCGCTGCTAACTTGTTAGACGATACTCCACTGGAAATTAAAAAAGGACGTCTAAAGCGTTTACAAGATCAATTAAATCACAATGCAATGATTATCAGCCGTCAAATGGTTGGGGCAACTCAGCGCATTTTAGTTGAAGGGATATCTAAGAAAGATCGACACATCCTTGCCGGGCGCACAGAGAATAATCGTATCGTTAACTTTGCTGGCGATTCTAGTTTAATTGGACAATTAATTGATGTTAAAATCGTTGAAGCCCTGCCACACTCACTACGCGGAGAGATAATTTAACTTCATGAGAACCATACAATTCGAACTTGAGCCAGATAGCGCCCAAATGCTGGTAAAGCTTTGTGGCAATCTAAATGAAAATTTACATTTAATTGAAAAATACTTAGCAGTTGAAATTATCCAACGAGGCAATAATTTTCGCATCGTCGGACCCAAAACAGCCGTTAAAGACGCTAAAGCATTTTTAGAAGAGATATATCAAAAGCTGGTTAACGATCTAAATTTTGAACTTAATAACAAAGAACTTAATATTGCATTAAATGAAATGTCAAAGAGCAATCCAAACGACAAAAAAGAAAAATTTATTCCTGAGTTTATTGTTATGATTGGTCCACGTCCGATCAATCCTCGCACAATAAATCAAGAACGTTATTTAAAGCGTATTCATGAAAATGATATTAATTTTGGCATAGGACCGGCTGGAACCGGTAAAACCTACCTTGCAATGGCTTGTGCTGTTGCTGCTTTTGAAAAAGGACTAGTTAAGCGCTTGGTACTTGTTCGCCCTGCAGTTGAAGCTGGGGAAAAGCTTGGGTTTCTACCAGGCGATTTGGCACAAAAAGTAGACCCTTATTTGCGTCCTATGTATGATGCTTTATATGATTTGATGGGTGTTGAGCGAGTAACCAAATTAATCGAAAAACAAGTTATTGAAATTGCACCTTTAGCCTACATGCGTGGGCGCACAATCAATGATTCATTCATCATTTTAGATGAAAGCCAAAACACGACCAAAGAACAAATGAAAATGTTCCTAACACGCATTGGATTTAACTCAACTGCAATCGTCACAGGCGACATCACGCAAGTAGACTTGCCCAAGGGGATTACTCCAGGGCTTCGTCATGCAATTGAAGTCTTAGCAGGAGTTGAAGGGATTAGTATGACCTTCTTTGAAACTGCGGACGTTGTGCGTCACCCAATTGTGCAACGGGTTGTTGCTGCATATGATTTCTATGAGCAAAGCCATAGCCAAGATTACTAGAACAATGCTGATACTGGATATTAATAACCCTGATAGTTTAAACGTCCCAGATGAAAGAACACTATCTGTTTGGTGCAAAGTTGTACTTAATACACTTGATATTAAACAAGCTATGATCAGCATACAGATTGTCAATACGGACGATATGCAGTATTTCAATCGTACCTATCGCCATAAAGATAAGCCTACGAATATCTTATCTTTTCCTTTTGAACAGCCACCAGGCTTACCACAAGAGGCAGATATGGAGAGTTTTCTAGGGGATTTAATTATTTGCCCTATTGTTTTAGAAAGTGAAGCAACACAGCAGAGTAAATTGCTCGATCATCACTGGTGTCATATATTAATACATGGCATACTGCATTTACTCGGCTATGACCACATTGAAAAGGCCGATGCTGACAAAATGGAGAACCTTGAAATTTCTTTGTTAGCACAGCTTGGTATTGATAATCCTTATGTTGAGAAATAATGGACAATGGACGAAAAACAGACAAAGAATGAAAACTTAGGACAGGGGCAAACCTGGTTAGAAAAAATTGCTGCTACTATCTTAATGCCACATAGCCCTTCCGATTTTCTTGGTCTTGTTAATCTTGCTGTTAAAAAAGGTACGATTGATACAGATTCACGCGATATGATTAAAGGGGTTTTAAATGTTGCTTCCTCTTCAGTGGGTAATATTATGATTCCACGCACGCAAATGGCAACAATTCATGCGGGGATGACAAGTAAAGAAATCATTCAAACTGTCATTAATTCAAGCCACACACGCTTACCACTTTTTTCGGAAAATCGTGAAGATGTCTTGGGGATCCTACATACAAAAGATTTATTAAAAATTGTCGTTCAATACACAGACTTAAGCCTTGAGCAATTAAAATCAGCACTGCGCCCTGCTATCTTTGTACCTGAAAGCAAAAAATTGGATTCACTATTGCGAGAGTTTAAATCAAGCCATAATCACCTTGCAATCGTTGTTGATGAATATGGCGTTATTTCGGGGCTAGTCACTATTGAGGATATTCTTGAAGAAATCGTTGGCAACATTGAAGATGAATTTGATGAAGAAAATACACAAATCACGCGAATTAATGATAATGAATTTAGTGTTGATGCACTTACTGAAATCGAAGATTTCAATGATTATTTTGACTGTGCGATTGATGATAATGAAGTTGACACAATCGGTGGTTTAGTAATCAATCAACTTGAGCATTTACCTGATGTTGGCGAAGAAATCGTATTTGGTGATTTTACCTTCCGTGTTACTGCTGCTGATAAACGTCGTGTACGTACCTTGCACGTTATACGCAAAAACAATGCTTAATTCACATGCGCTTATTTCTGATTAATTTCTCAGCTCTTTTGTGTGGCGCGATTCTAACCTTATCCTTTTCACCTATTGGAATTGCCAGCCTTGCATTCGTCTCACTCGTAGGTTTTTTTTATCTCATTGCTCAAGAGAAAACAATAAAAAAACAGTTATGGTTAGGTTACTGCTATGGTGTGGGATTTTTTAGTACCAGTATATCTTGGGTCTATGTGAGCATTTATGCCTTTAGTCAATCGATTTTCTTGAGTATCAGCTTAACGACGATATTTATTCTATTTTTAAGCACTTTTTTCCTTATTTTTGGCTATTGTTTTGGCAAACTAAATAATAAACACTTGAGTTATCGCCTGTTGATTCTCCCAGTTTGCTGGTTTCTACTTGAGTTGTTACGTACCTACTTATTTACTGGCTTCCCTTGGGTCTTATTAGGCTACTCACAAACCCATACCATTTTTTCAGCTTTTGCACCAGTTGGAAGTGTCTTCTTAGTAGGATTTATTGTATGTTTTATGTCACTTTGTTTAACAGAAATTTTGTTAAATCTACGTCATTTTAAAACCGTTATCAGCATGTTGTTGCTTATTACGCTGTGCTTTATTAGTGCCTTGGGTCTCAGGCAAATAAAATGGACACATAGTGATGGCATTGATAAAACTGTCACCATTATTCAAGGCAATTATATTCAGGATCAAAAATGGGATCCAAGCACGTTACAAACAATTATCGATCATTACTACAAAATAACTCGTAACAACCCTGCAGACTTAGTCTTTTGGCCAGAAAACGCTATTCCAACCTTCAAACCTTTTATTGAGCCTTTTTTAGCACAAATTAATGATTTAGGAAAAAATCAAGAAAGTGCAATCTTAGTTGGAACCGTGGCACTTAATCACAAAGATCAATACTTTAACTCAGCATTTGTTTATGGTTTAGGTTCTGGTTACTACCATAAACGTCATTTGGTTCCCTTTGGAGAATATTATCCTTTTTCTTATTTTCTTGAGCCATTTATGGCTTATTTCAACATTCCTATGTCTAGTTTTACTAAAGGTGCTAAAGTACAACCGCTATTAAATATGAATGGCGTCAGCATTGCTTTGTTTATCTGTTATGAAATCGCTTATCCCTCTGAAGTACGTGCACAATTACAAAATGCTGACTTAATCACCGTTATCAGTGATGACGCTTGGTTTGGTGATTCGCTGGCACCTTGGCAACATGAAGAGATTTCACAAATGCGCGCTATTGAAACAGGTCGCTTTGTTATTCAAGCAACCAACAATGGTGTCACTTCAATCATTAACCCAAAAGGTCAAACTATTGTAAGCTTACCAAGAAACAAGCAAGCAGTATTAAAGGGTAATATCAAAGCCATACAAGGCAATACCCCCTGGATGAAATATGGTCTTTTGCCAATTTTATTCCTGAGCTTATTGTTTATTGTTATCACCCTTTTTATCGGCTTGAAAAACACAATCTTTACAAGCACCAAGATCTAGGCACGGTTGATTTCTTGCCAACGCTCAGGAGTTCCTACGTCACACCAATTCGCATGAAATAATTCCCCACTAATTAGCTTTTGTTTAATAAAAGGTTGCCAAATCCGTGGTAAAGAAATTTTAGAACCGACAGGGATACCTTTAAATAATGCTTTTTTATACACACTAATGCCCGTATAAGTGTAACTTTGGCAATTATCATTAATCACTATAATTTTCTTGTCGCTTGTTAAACAAAAATCTCCTTTTAGATTATGCACTGGATTAAGCACAAGCACTAAATGTGCTAATTCACTCATCAATTTACTATGTTCCACTATTGAATGAAAGTTGTAATTGCTTATTATATCTGCATTTACAACGATAAAAGGATCGCTTAACCAAGGTAATGCCCGTATAATCCCACCACCTGTATCATAAGCACCCAGTGGTTCATACAAATACCGAATTGTAATACCCCAACGCTCACCAAAGCCAATGCGCTTAACAATCAGTTCAGAAAGATACGCAACGTTGATAATGATACGGCTTATACCCGTATCAGCCAAATTTTCTATTTGATGCTCAATCAATGCCTTGCCATTTACTTCTATTAAGGGCTTAGGGGTATGATCCGTAAGTGATTGCATTCTACGCCCACGCCCTGCTGCTAAAATCATCGCACTGATATTATGCTTGTTATCCTGTTTTTTCATATTGTTTTTTAGATTAATGTTGTTCATTTTTGATATCACTTACGCAGATAAAAGTACTTTATTTCCGATTTCTAGTCCATCCTAGCAACGTATAAATAGATTGCAAAAAAATGGGCTAGACTGCCAGCAAAAACGAATAAATGCCACAAGAAGTGACAAAACTCAATTTTTTCATCCAGCATATAAAAGACAACGCCACTGGTATATAACGCCCCTCCTAGCACAATCCACATGAGACAACCTCCTGGTAATGCTTCTACAATCTGCACAATAAATCCTAGTGCCGTCCAGCCCATAATGACATATAACGCAGTAGATAACCAACCATCACCAAAAAATAATATTTTATAAATAAAACCAGCAATCACAGATCCCCATAAAATAGCAAGAATCAACCAACTATTAACGCCTGATAAAGCGATAAGTGCAATAGGAGTATAAGTACCAGCAATAAGTAAATAAATATTTAAATGATCAACTTTTCGTAACACTTTTTTCCATTTTGGATGAGTAATACCATGATATAAGCTTGATGCAGCATACATTGAAATAAGCGTTAAGCCAAAAATAGTAACTGCTATGACATTGACCATGTACCCCGTATCTGCTGCACGCAAGATCATCAAAATAAGTGCAATGATACTAAATCCTGCTCCAATCGCATGAGTTAACGTGTTCAATAATTCTTCACGTCTTGAATACAAGTCCTTATGCTTTTTCATAGCTATATCTTCATTTGTTACAAGCATAAAATCACTTATTTTTTTTCGTTTAAAGTATGCTTATTTTGAGCTATATGTTGTCATTAAGCAAAACCTAATCACTACTTTTCTGTCATAACATATTATTTTGTTGAGCATGGCTAGAAATGAGGATAAAGCAAATTCAAGTCCAAAAAAACTCGTAATTGATTTGTTCATTAGGAGTTTTCCAATTCTTTAAAACCTGATAAATCGCTCATCCTTATGCGTACAGACAGACGATGCCTCCAATTCCACCCCGTACAGAATATCACTGGGTTAGGATAGACGGATACTGAGTCTTCCAAAACTCACAGTGGTGCGAAACACCTGAATTGAAATAACCAAGCTTGCCCGGTTCGAAGTTCATGACCCTGTCTTCTCGATCAAAAATACCCCAGACCGGTGCGTCCTGTGCGCTTGGCTTACCAGTTCTGGCAAAGCTCGTGAAGTAGGCTACCATCTGTTCAGAGAGCTTTTGCGAGGTGGGTGAGAGATTGGGACCTGCAAGCATACGAGTGTTATCGTAATGAGGGAATTGATAGATCAGTTCGGAAGAGTGGACCGCGCCCATCTCGAAACCGGGATTGGTTGTTACCGGCGGTGCGGTGCGATCGGCAAACACGAACTGATAAACTGGTACGAACTTGCGCATCAACTTGGCACTTTCCAGGTAGATACAGTGATTGATACCAACATCCGGGCGGAAATCTGACCAAACAGTGCCCAGCGCAGAAGCAACCGAGGAATAATTGCTTGCCGGATACTGTTTCACAATAGCGTCGGTTTTGTCGCCATAGGTCTGTTTCAATAGTTCGGCGTAGTTATCTGCCGTAATGCTTTGCCCAGCCTGCATGGCATAGGCAACGTACAGACGCAACTCATCACGCGTGCCACCATACATCACAGGCACCTTGACGAACTTGCCTGCAGGGAATGCCTCCGCCCCTGGTAGCGGGTTCGTTTTGGTACCGATGATCGGCATATAAGTAAGGATATTCGAGCCCGAAACTTTCACCGCCCCGTTGAGAAGATCCTTGACCGGCTTGTTGCGCAAACAAGACAGTGCTGTTGCCTCATCCGTACAGCCAACCTGTTGGGCTACTTGCAGACCAATCTTGTTGGCGTCCTCGACACTCGGCAGTGGGGTAGCGCAGCCGGCACTCTCAATAATAGCCTTGTGGAATAAGCCGGAGGTTTCATCTGGCGCTAGGATGTGCATACAGACGCCAGCACCGCCGGCCGATTCGCCGGCGATTGTCACGTTATCAGGGTCTCCTCCGAAGGCAGCGATATTCGCCTTCACCCAGCGCAGCGCAGCGCGCTGATCCTCTAGACCGTAACCGCCGTTGTGATCCGCCTCTAAGGAGGGATGAGCCATAAATCCGAACACGCCGATCCGGTAGTTCATCGAAACCATGACCACGTCACCGCTCTTAGACATATAATCCAGCGGATAGAGGGTACTTGATCCGCCCACAAACGCCCCGCCATGCAGCCAGACGATTACTGGGCGCTTACGGGACAGATCCGATGCTTCCTTGTAAGGCGCTGTGACATTGATATATAAGCAATCCTCGTTCTCACTGGATTCGGGGATGCCATAGCGCTCAACCTGCGGACAGATGCTCTTATATTGAGAGACATCCAGTACGCCACTCCACGCCTCTGCAGGTTGCGGCATAGCCCAACGCAAATCACCAACTGGAGGTCTGGCATAGGGGATACCCTTAAACTCCCGCACACCATTGCGGATGACGCCCCGTACAGCACCCTTATTGGTCAAAACCAAGGCAGGATCAGCGTCAACCTCGTCAGTATTATGAGCATATAGTGAGAAAATACCTCCCAGCAGGACTATGATGCCAGTCAGGACCAAAAGACAGTTGAATAAGAACTTACGAATCATGGGACACTACTCCTTGTGAATTTCAATAGGTTGTGACTGCTTAAAAATACTTATGCTCGTTACAAAATGAGTAATCGTATTCATTTTTCTCCTTGAAATTAAATGTTAGTTGGATAAGAGAGCTACATTACCGCGGCTCTCCCTTTTTAGGGGCTACTTAAAAACGCTAACGTTGTCCAAAAATAATTTTTTCCATATCCCTATTTGTCCTTTCTTTACTATTATCTATCCCATATTAAAATGTAAGCATTTAATTCAGATTAGATAATCTTTTATTTCAGCCTGTAAAGCAGGTTAAACTAATCCTTTTGTTAATTGCTTTAATAGAAAAGCAGATTTAAACAAGTTTGATAAATCAGCATTTGATTTGATAGTAAAATCAAGTCCTTATCCTAGTACTTCAGTTTGTTGTTCCTGTTTCATCTTTCATTCGTAGATTATACATTGTACCCATTATAACCTACGAAAAAATTTACACAGTTATTTTAATGTACCCACTTATTCATCATCTTCATCATCTTCTGACTCGGCTACATTAAAATCATCGTCACTTATGACAAACAGATCCTCCAAGTCAACGCTGTTTTCCTCGTTATCTGCATTTAACGCAGCACTTAGTGCCATTTCCAACTCATCCATAGATGGTCCTGATTCCAATGTTTCCATTTCTTCGATGTGCTTACGCTTACGCTCTTGGTGATAAGCAAGTCCTGTTCCAGATGGAATCAAACGACCGATGAGAACATTTTCTTTTAAGCCACGTAAATAGTCTTGCTGACCACTCACCGAAGCTTCTGTTAAGACACGTGTTGTTTCTTGGAAAGATGCTGCTGATAAGAATGACTCCGTTGACAATGAAGCTTTCGTGATGCCTAATAAAATAGGCTCATAAACTGCTACAAGCTTGCCTTCTGCAAGAAGCTTATCATTTTCTTCCAGTACTTGCACAAGCTCAACCGGTTCACCATCAACAAATTTACTATCTCCTGAGGCGAGGATGTTTACCTTACGCAACATTTGACGGGTAACGGTTTCAATATGCTTATCATTAATGCCGACACCTTGTAAGCGATAAACTTCTTGAATTTCATTGATAATATATTCAGCAAGCGCATGTACACCTTTCAAGCGTAGGATTTCATGCGGATCAAACGGACCATCACAGATAATTTCCCCTTGTGAAACATGCTCACCTTCAAATACGTTAATATGACGCCATTTAGGAATCATAATCTCAATTGGCTCACCTTCTTCAGGCAAAATAATCAAGCGACGCTTGCCTTTTGTTTCTTTACCAAAACTCACCACTCCAGAAACTTCTGCCAAAATAGCGGCATCTTTTGGACGGCGAGCTTCAAACAAGTCAGCTACGCGTGGAAGACCTCCGGTAATATCCTTGTTTTTTGAGCCTTCTTGTGGAATACGTGCAATAACATCACCCACTTCAATTTGCGTGCCATTTTCAATATTTAAAATCGCACCAATCGGCATAAAATAACTTGCAGGAATATTGGTATTAGGAAAGCATAGCTCCTCACCAACCTCATTGATCAAGCGTACAAGTGGTCTTATATCTCTATTACCACTCTTCTGTGAATCAGATGTAATAACAATACTAGACAAACCAGTCATTTCATCCGCTTGATGCTTCATGGTCACACCATCAATAAAGTCAACGAAATTGATATGACCTGCAACCTCGGCAACAACGGGATGGGTATGTGGATCCCAGGTTGCAACGATAGCACCAGCTTTTACTTGAGTGTCATCATTGACTGGTAACACTGCACCGTATGGCACTTTATATTTTTCGCGCTCACGACCAAACTTATCGATAATACCGATTTCACCTGAGCGTGACACCACCACATGGTTACCTTCACGATTCTTAACTGTTTTAATGTTGTTGAACTTGATTCTGCCACCATTCTTGATCTGAACATTATTTTCAGCCGTATCTTGAGATGCCGCACCTCCAATATGGAAGGTACGCATCGTCAACTGCGTTCCTGGTTCACCGATGGATTGTGCCGCTACAACACCAACAGATTCACCCATATTGACCAAGTGACCTCTTGCCAAATCTCTACCATAGCATTTAGCACATAAACCACGACGAGTTTCACAAGTAATAGATGAGCGAATAACGACTTGATCGACGCCATGTTGCTCAATCAATTCTACAGTTTTTTCATCAAGCAAGGTGCCAGCTTCAACCAAGACCTCATCTTCACCTGGGTTATAAATATCCTCTGCATTGACTCGACCTAATAAACGTTCCCCCAATGGAACAACAACGTCTCCTCCTTCAATCAGCGCTGATACTGTCAGACCCTTGTTTGTACCACAATCTTCTTCAACGATAACCAAATCTTGAGCGACATCAACCAAACGACGTGTCAAGTACCCTGAGTTTGCTGTTTTTAATGCTGTATCGGCAAGCCCTTTACGCGCACCGTGGGTTGAAGTAAAGTA
Source organism: Candidatus Nebulibacter yamunensis (assembly GCF_024208055.1). Classification (NCBI taxonomy): domain Bacteria; kingdom Pseudomonadati; phylum Pseudomonadota; class Gammaproteobacteria; order Thiotrichales; family Francisellaceae; genus Candidatus Nebulibacter; species Candidatus Nebulibacter yamunensis. Next base: position 16,697 of record NZ_JAMBMW010000006.1, on the reverse strand, counting down.
TTGCAATACTGACAAACCTTCACGGAAGTTTGCAGTAATTGGCGTTTCAATAATGGAACCATCTGGTTTTGCCATGAGTCCACGCATCCCTGCAAGCTGTCTAATTTGAGCTGCAGAGCCCCTTGCACCTGAATCTGCCATCATATATACAGAGTTGAAAGACTCTTGTTCAACTTCATTTCCTACTTTATCCTGGACTTTTTCTTTTGCGATCACTTCCATCATCGACTTAGCAACTTTTTCATTAGCACGCGACCAAATATCGATAACCTTATTATAACGCTCACCCGCAGTCACTAAACCACTGGCATACTGCTCAGAAATTTCTTTGACTTGACTTTCTGCTTCAGTGAGGATCATTTCTTTGGCATCAGGAATGATCATATCATCGATCCCAATCGAAATGCCTGATTTCGTTGAGTACTTATAACCAGCATACATTAGCTGGTCAGCAAAAATAACTGTTGCCTTTGTGCCTAAACGACGATAACACTGATCAATAATTTTGGCAATTACCTTCTTAGTTAAAGATTGATTAATCAACGAAAATGGCAAACCTTCTGGTAAAATACTGGATAATAGTGCACGTCCTACGGTTGTTTCCACGACACCCTTTTCATCGATATATTTGCCAGATTCAAGCAATACTTTATGATTCAAACGCACCTTTATTTTAGCATGCACATCAACCACTGCCGCATCATATGCACGCTGAACGTGCAATAGATCAGCGAATAATTTACCTTCACCTTTGGCATTTACCCGCTCACGTGTGATGTAATAAAGACCAAGCACAATATCTTGTGTTGGTGCAATCACAGGCGTACCACTAGCAGGAGACAAAATGTTATTGGTTGACATCATCAGCACACGCGCTTCAAGCTGAGCTTCTAACGTTAATGGCACGTGAACTGCCATTTGATCCCCGTCAAAGTCTGCATTAAATGCCGTACACACTAATGGATGTAACTGAATTGCTTTACCCTCGATCAGTGTCGGTTCAAATGCTTGAATACCTAATCTATGCAAAGTTGGCGCACGGTTTAGAAGCACCGGATGCTCACGAATCACTTCTTCCAAAATATCCCAAACTAAAGCTTCTTCCCGCTCAACCATTTTTTTGGCTGCTTTAATTGTTGACGCATGACCATAGTGTTCAAGTTTAGAATAAATAAATGGCTTAAATAATTCTAATGCCATTTTCTTTGGCAAACCACATTGGTGCAACCGCAAAGTTGGTCCCACTGTAATCACAGAGCGACCAGAGTAGTCTACACGTTTACCAAGAAGATTTTGACGGAAACGGCCTTGCTTACCTTTAATCATATCAGCAAGTGATTTAAGCGCACGCTTATTTGAACCGGTAACTGCGCGCCCTCTGCGCCCATTATCTAATAGCGCGTCCACCGCTTCTTGTAACATACGTTTTTCGTTTCTAACGATAATATCAGGTGCACTTAACTCTAATAAACGTTTTAAACGATTGTTACGGTTAATGACACGACGATATAAGTCGTTTAAGTCTGAGGTTGCAAAACGTCCACCATCAAGTGGCACCAATGGGCGTAAATCAGGGGGTAATACTGGTAAAACCGTCATAATCATCCACTCAGGCTTATTACCCGAATCACGGAATGATTCTAATAATTTTAAACGCTTAGTGAGTTTCTTAAGCTTGGTTTCTGAGTTTGTTGTTGGAATCTCTTCTCGAATCACTTCAATCTCATGATTTAAGTCTGTATCCATCAATAGTTTTTGAATCGCTTCGGCACCCATTTGTGCTTCAAATTCATCACCGTATTCTTCTAAGGCATCCAAATACGTTTCTTCATTTAGCAGCTGACCCTTTTCAAATGGTGTCATCCCAGGATCTGTTACGGCATAGGCTTCAAAATATAAAATGCGCTCAATATCACGCAAGGTCATATCCAACAGTAACCCTATACGAGATGGTAATGACTTCAAATACCATATGTGTGCCACTGGACAAGCAAGGTCAATATGCCCCATTCTGTCACGTCGTACACGCGCTTGCGTTACTTCAACGCCACACTTTTCACAGATAATCCCGCGATGCTTTAAACGCTTATATTTGCCACACAAACATTCATAATCCTTAATTGGACCAAAAATTTTAGCACAAAATAAACCATCTCTTTCTGGCTTAAAAGTACGATAATTAATTGTTTCTGGCTTTTTCACTTCACCATATGACCATGAATGGATCATTTCAGGGGAAGCAAGAGCGACTCGAATACGGTCAAACTCTAAATCTTTACCTTGCTGTTTCATACCGCCTAGTAAGTTTTTCAAGGCTTCTACTCCTATTCTTTGCAAAGTTTGATTACATGTTACAGAGATGCTTTCTGCAACGATTTAATGAATTGCGACTCAATAAGATTAATTATTCAAGTCAGACTCAAGATCAATATCGATAGCTAATGCACGTACTTCTTTCATTAGTACGTTAAACGATTCTGGAATACTTGCATCCATCCTGAAATTACCATCAACGATGTTCTTATACATCTTGGTACGACCATTCACATCATCTGACTTCACGGTTAACATTTCACGCAATGTATATGCTGCACCATACGCTTGTAGCGCCCACACCTCCATCTCACCAAAACGCTGACCACCAAACTGGGCTTTACCACCTAGCGGCTGTTGTGTTACCAGACTATACGAACCTGTCGAACGTGCGTGCATCTTATCGTCTACTAAGTGATCTAGTTTCAGCATGTACATGTATCCCACGGTTACAGGTCGATCAAATGCCAAACCAGTACGACCGTCAAATAGCTGCATCTGACCGCTTTCGTTGATATCACAAAGTTTTAAAAGATCTTTGATGTCTTTCTCTTTTGCACCATCAAACACAGGCGTTGCAATAGGTACACCTGCTTTTAAGTTATATGCCATCTCAACGATTTGATCATCATCTAATTGCTTGAAATCCACTTTTTTATGACCAATGGTGTTGTAGACTTCCTCTAAAACTTTGCGGATATCTTGTACTTTTTGGCTAGCTTCTAACGCATCACTTATTTTGTGTCCTAGAGAACGTGCAGCTAACCCCATATGTGTTTCCAGCACCTGACCAATATTCATACGAGAAGGAACACCTAACGGATTTAGAACGATATCCATTGGCGTGCCATCTGCAAGGTATGGCATATCTTCAATAGGTAGAATACGAGATACTACACCTTTGTTACCATGACGCCCTGCCATCTTGTCACCTGGCTGAATACGACGTTTAACGGCAACAAACACCTTAACAATTTTAAGTACTCCAGGCGATAGATCATCTCCTTGAGTTAGCTTTTTCCGCTTAACTTCAAACTTTACCTCAAAATCTTTGCGAGCCTGTTCAATTTGCGCTTTACAACGAGCGATAGCTTCGGTTGTCGCTTCATCTTCAACACGAAGATCTAACCATTGCATAAACTCAATGGTTTTCAAATATTCTTTTGTGATTTCTTGACCACGCCTTAAGTTATTTGGACCAGCTAATGCTTTTTTACCACTTAACTGTTCAAATAGATAAGAGCGTACAGCACCTTCAACAATACGATATTCGTCACGCAAGTCTTTACGAATGCGTACCAGTTCCTCTTTTTCAATTTCAACTGAACGTGCATCTTTTTCGACACCATCACGAGTGAAGACTTGCACATTAATAATCGTACCGTACATGCCAGTTGGCATTCTCAATGAACTATCTTTAACATCAGAAGCCTTCTCACCAAAAATAGCGCGTAATAACTTCTCTTCAGGAGTTAACTGTTGCTCTGCTTTGGGTGTAATTTTAGCAACCAAAATATCCCCTGGAACAACGTTTGCACCAATATGAATAATACCTGAGGCATCAAGTTTATTAAGTGCATACTCACTTACATTTGGAATATCGGCTGTAATTTCTTCTGCCCCAAGCTTAGTGTCACGTGCAATACAAGTTAACTCTTCGATATGAATAGAAGTATAACGATCATCCTCTACAACACGCTCAGATAAAAGAATAGAATCTTCAAAGTTAAAACCATTCCAAGGCATAAATGCAACAAGTAGGTTTTGACCTAGTGCTAATTCGCCCATATCCGTTGAAGAACCATCTGCTAAGATATCACCTTTTCTGATTACATCACCAGGTTCTACAATTGGGCGCTGGTTAATACACGTATTTTTATTAGAACGACGGAATTTGGTCAAATTATAAATATCAACGACAGAATCACTTTCACCAATTTCATCATTGTTCACACAAACAACGATACGACCACCATCTACTGAATCAACAACACCTGAGCGTTTAGCAACAATACAAGTACCTGAATCACTTGCAACGATACGCTCCATTCCAGTACCAACGAGTGGCTTTTCAGCTTTTAATGTAGGTACAGCTTGGCGTTGCATGTTTGATCCCATGAGTGCACGGTTAGCATCATCGTGTTCCAAAAATGGGATAAGCGCTGCCGCCACGGATACCATTTGTTTGGCAGATACATCCATATATTGTACTTGATCTGCTGTTGTAAAAATTGCCTCACCTTTTGAGCGACATTGAATAAGCTCATCTGTTAAACGACCTTTATCATCCATTGAAGCAGATGCTTGCGCAATCACATAATTGCCTTCATCAATTGCAGACAAGTATTCAATTTCATCCGTTGCAACACCATCCATTACTTTACGATATGGGGCTTCTAAGAAACCATAATGGTTGGTACGCGCATAACACGCTAAAGAATTAATCAAACCAATGTTTGGACCTTCTGGCGTTTCAATTGGACACAAACGACCATAATGTGTAGTGTGTACGTCACGCACTTCAAAACCAGCGCGATCTCTTGATAAACCACCAGGGCCCAATGCAGATATACGACGTTTATGCGTAACTTCTGATAGCGGGTTATCTTGATCCATAAATTGTGATAACGCACCCGAACTAAAGAATTCTTTAATCGCGGCGGTAATTGGTTTAGCATTGACCAGATCTTGTGGCATTGCACTCTCACGATCAACTAAAGATAAACGCTCACGCACGGAACGCTCAACACGCACCAAGCCTACCCTAAATTGATTTTCAGTCATCTCACCTACCGCACGAATACGACGATTACCTAGGTGGTCGATATCATCAACTTCACCACGACCATCTCGAATATCAATCAAGGTTTTTACAACGTCGATAATATCTTCTTTGCTTAATATCCCTTCACCTTTGTCGGATTTACGTCCCAAACGATTGTTAAATTTCATCCGACCAACTGCTGATAAATCATAACGCTCTTCAGAAAAGAATAAACCTTGAAATAAGTTTTCAGCAGATTCTTTTGTTGGGGGTTCACCTGGGCGCATCATACGGTAAATTTCAACAAGCGCTTCATCACGATTGCGACAAATATCACTACGCAATGTATCGGCAATATAAGCCCCACGATCTAAATCATTGGTGTTGAGCGTTTGGAATTTATTAACGCCACGATCAGACAATTTGTCTAACAATACCGGAGTAATTTCTTCGTTTGCTTCAGCCAACAACTCACCTGAAGTTTCATCTACAATACGACCATATAATACTTTGCCAATTACGTAAGAAACAGGGACTTCCATTCGGTCAAGCCCTTGCTCTTTCATGACCTTAGTATGACGCGCTGTGATGCGCTTGCCTTCAGAAACGAGCACCTTATTGTCTTGGTCTAAAATATCAAACGATGCCGTTGTGCCTTTTAATGAATTAGGGTCAAACGTCATCATTAACACACCATCCTGGACTTCAAAGTCAACTGGCTCATAAAAAATCTTTAATAATGCTTCGTTAGTATAACCCAAAGCCTTTAACAAAACTGTTGCTGGTAACTTACGACGTCTATCTATACGCACATAAAGCAAGTCTTTTGGGTCAAACTCAAAGTCTAGCCATGAACCACGATATGGAATAACACGTGCTGAATGCAATATCTTACCTGAGGAATGGGTCTTGCCTTTATCGTGATCAAAAAATACCCCTGGTGAGCGGTGCAACTGAGACACCACAACACGCTCAGTACCATTGATGATAAAGGTCCCATTTTCCGTCATAAGCGGAATTTCACCCATGTAAACTTCCTGTTCACGAACATCTTTCACCGCCTTACTATCTACCGGTGCATCTTTATCGTAAACAACCAATCGTAATTTTACACGCAAGGGCGCAGCATAAGTTACCCCTCGAATGCTACACTCATTTTCATCAAATGTAGATTCACCTAAACGGTAGCTTACATAATGAAGTTCGGAATAGCCAGAAGCGCTAGCAATCGGAAAAACAGATTTAAACGCTGCTTCTAAGCCAATATTTTTACGCACTTGCGGCTTAACTTCTTGTTGTAAAAATTCTTTGTATGAATTTACTTGAATGGCAAGCAAATATGGAACATCTAGAATATTAGGAAGATTCCCAAATTCTTTACGGATTCTTTTCTTCTCAGCGTATGAGTACGGCATCAGGCACTTCCTCTGATCACATTCATTTTAACCACTAAACCATGCCAAAAGTTTGAAAAAACTTTATTTATCTGCGACCACAGATTCAGCCACAAATCATATTTATCACATAGCAGAAAAGGCCAACAAGTAAAATATACCTGTTAGCCTTTTGCTTTAACTTAATGTAATCGAAAAATTACTTAAGCTCAACCTTAGCACCAGCTTCTTCAAGCTGCTTTTTAAGTGCTTCAGCATCTGCCTTAGAAGCACCTTCTTTGATTGTAAAAGGAACGCCTTCAACTGCGTCTTTTGCTTCTTTCAAGCCTAAACCAGTTGCTGCGCGAACTGCTTTAATCGCACCAACTTTATTAGCACCTGCATCAACTAAAACAACGTCAAACTCAGTTTTCTCTTCAACAGCAGCAGCTTCGCCTGCAACTGGAGCTGCAACTGCAATAGCAGCTTGAGCAGAAACACCAAATTTCTCTTCCATCATTTTAACTAACTCACAAACATCCATAACGCTCATTTCAGCAACTGCATTTAGAATGTCTTCTTTAGTAATAGCCATTATATAACTCCTATTAAATAATTTATTTCAAAAACGAAAAGTGGTTATTTTGCATCACCAACAGCAGCAAATACGCGAACAGCTTGCGCTGGAATTTCATTAAGCGTACGCACAAACTTGGTAACAGGTGCTTGCAATACATTGCACAACAATGCAAGTGCATCGTTGCGACTTGGAAGCTTAGACATTTCTTCCAACTTGTTGGCGCCGAATAATTCGCCACCCATTGCTAAGTTCTTCACTTCAAAAGTTTTATTGTTCTTCATAAAATTTTTGAATAATTTAGCAGCCGCACCTGGCTCTTCTTTCGAGAAAGCCAAAACCAAAGGACCCACAAGTGCATTGCTCATGCACTCAAACTCAGTTCCTTTGATCGCGATTCTTGCTAAATTATTGCGAACAACTTTTAAATAAACACCTGATTCACGAGCTTGCTTACGTAAATCACTCATTTGATTCACAGTCAAACCACGGTAATCAGCCACCGCTGCAGACAATGCCAAGGATGCTTGTTCAGCAACTTCTGCCACAATCGCTTTCTTATCTTCAAGCTTTAGCGCCATTAGCTAATCCTCTTGTTTTTGTCTACGTTATTTAATACGATGTTTGAAACCAAATAAAAATTTCTCTTTTAGGTCACATTCACCGTCTGCGTAGGAAATTAAGCAACCTTTCAGTTACACCTACGGTCTTTGACATCACTAACTCAATAGATATTAAGCAGTTGACCCAAAGAAACTTAATATTCAAGCAAAGCTTCTGCACACGCATACATTCTGCCTGATGAGAAAAAGGCTGCTTATCTTAAACCTCAATTGTGCTCATGTCAAGCATAAGACCAGGACCCATTGTACTAGAAACTGTCACTTTTTTGATGTACACGCCTTTTGCATTTGCTGGCTTTAGCTTTTTCAAGTCAGTTAAAAGCGTTTCTAAGTTTTGCTGTAACGCTTGTGGTGCAAAGTCAGCCTTACCAATGGTGGTGTGAATAATACCAGCTTTATCAACGCGGTAACGTACCTGACCTGCTTTTGCATCTTTAACCGCTTGCGCTACATCAGTTGTTACAGTGCCAACCTTAGGGTTAGGCATTAAACCCTTAGGTCCCAAGATTTGACCCAACTGACCAACAACACGCATCGCATCAGGGGTAGCGATTACAACGTCAAAATCTATATTGCCTTTTTTAACTTCAGCTGCCAAATCATCCATGCCAACAACATCAGCACCTACTTCAGTTGCTTTTGTTACGTTATCACCTTGAGTAAATACCGCAACACGCACAACCTTACCAGTACCGTTTGGTAACACAGAAGCACCGCGCACAACTTGATCTGATTTACGTGGATCAACACCTAAATTAACAGCAACATCAATTGACTCTCTAAATTTAACTTTTGAAAGGTCTTTCAAAAGCTTAAAGGCTTCAGTTACAGGATAAACCTGTAATCTATTTACTTTTTCAGATAAACCTTTCATTCTTTTTGATAACTTAGCCATTACTCACAACCCCCTCAACTTTAAGCCCCATACTGCGCGCAGATCCTGCGATCGTTCTAACAGCAGCATCCATATTTGCTGCCGTTAAGTCGGGTTCTTTTGTTTTAGCAATTTCTTCTAATTGTTCACGAGTCACTGTACCAACAACTTCTTTAGAGGGCTTAGAGCTGCCAGATTTAATTTTTGCTGCTTTCTTCAGCAAGAATGAAGCAGGGGGTGTTTTCATAGTGAATGTAAAACTTCTATCGCTATATACAGTAATAACAACAGGCACTGGCGCACCTTGCTCCATCTTCTGTGTTTGCGCATTAAACGCCTTACAAAACTCCATAATGTTAACACCATGCTGACCTAACGCCGGTCCAATCGGTGGACTTGGGTTTGCCTGTCCAGCTTTAACTTGAAGCTTAATATAAGCCTGCACTTTCTTAGCCATTATTTACTCCTTTTTGGGTATAACGCTATTTTTAATAGCTCCCCGTTACTCACATCTAACTAACTGCTAGACACCTAAAACTTAAACAGCAAACCGTTTAAGCATCTTTCTCTACTTGAGAAAACTCAAGCTCAACAGGCGTTGGACGCCCAAAAATAGAAACTGCAACGTGTACACGCGATTTCTCGTAATTAATTTCCTCGACAACACCTGTAAAATCAGCAAATGGGCCTTCAAGCACACGCACAACCTGACCAACTTGAAAAGTTGTCCTTGGTTTTGGCGCTGTCTTATCTGCACCCACCTTAAGTGAACCCAAGATTCTTTCTGCTTCTTTATCACTAATTGGCATTGGACGCTCACTTGTACCTCCTATAAAGCCACTGACTCTTGGAGTTCTACGCACCAACTGCCATGCTTGTTCACTCATTTCCATCTGAATCAAGACATAACCTGGGAAAAACTTACGCTCACTTTTGCGCTTTTGGCCAGCTTTCATCTCAACCACTTCTTCAGTTGGCACTAATATCTTGCCAAAAAAATGATCTAAACCTTCCAATTTAATACGTTCTTCAATCTGAGCTTTAACACGCTTTTCATATCCTGAATACGCCTGAATCACATACCATCTTTTTTTTGAGTCAATAGCATTTTTTGCTGAAGTTTCGTTAATCGCTTGCGATTTATTCATCTCGGCATTTTCACTGTGAAAATCTTTATCATCAGCAGACATAATAACCTCTTAACTTAAAACTGTTTGGATCAGGCGCATAAACAGCAACCCAACAAAATAAATAATAATGGAAGCAATGGCAACAATAACCAGCACCACCAACGTCGAGTTAATTGTCTCTTGACGCGTTGGCCACACAACTTTTCGCATCTCTAAGCGTGCTTCAAGCAAAAATTGCCAACCCTTTGCACCTTGATTTGTCTGCTTAGCAATCACCAACAGCACGACTATACCAACGATAATAAGCACTGCCATCAACGCTGATGAATCCTTGAATAGCGAGAAATACATACTCGAAAAAACGATGATTGCGGCAATAACAATCATTATCAACCACAATAACTTATTTGCAGTACTGCTAATCTCACGCAAACCAGCTTTTTTTGTCGTGGTTGTCCACACTTTTTTCGTTACGGGATCCTTCATTTAATCGTCTCATCTTTTACTACAAACAAAAACGGCGTGCAATCTTAACACAGATTAACACGCCGTTCAAGTCAATTTATTTGGCAGGCCAGGAGGGACTCGAACCCCCAACTTGCGGTTTTGGAGACCGCTGCTCTACCAATTGAACTACTGACCTACAAGACCTTTGAAGTGTTGATATTAGGCAAGAATTTTAGCCACAACACCCGCACCTACTGTACGACCACCTTCACGGATAGCAAAGCGCAAGCCTTCTTCCATCGCGATAGAATTGATCAACGTAACAGTCATCTTGATGTTATCACCAGGCATGACCATCTCAACTCCTTCTGGCAATTCACAAGAACCCGTTACATCAGTTGTACGGAAATAGAACTGTGGTCTATAACCCTTGAAGAATGGCGTATGACGCCCACCTTCTTCCTTAGATAGAACATACACTTCAGCTTCAAATTTAGTATGCGGTGTAATTGAACCTGGTTTACATAAAACTTGACCACGCTCAACTTCTTCACGCTTGATCCCACGAATCAAGATACCAACGTTTTCACCCGCTTTACCTTCATCAAGAAGCTTACGGAACATTTCAACACCAGTTACAGTAGTAGTTTGAGTTGACTTAATACCAACGATTTCTACCGCATCACCAACCTTAACAATACCGCGCTCAACACGACCAGTCACCACGGTACCACGACCAGAAATCGAGAACACATCTTCAATCGGTAACAAGAATGGCTTATCTGTTTCACGTTGAGGCTCAGGAATGTATTCATCAAGTGTTTTGCCTAACTCAAGAATAGCATCAACCCACTTCTTCTCACCAGCCAAAGCACCCGTTGCAGAACCTTTAATGATTGGCGTCGCATCACCTGGAAATTCATATTGATCTAAAAGCTCACGCACTTCCATCTCAACTAGCTCAAGCAATTCTTCGTCATCGACCATATCGCACTTATTCAAAAATACAACGATGTATGGCACACCTACTTGGCGTGATAACAAAATGTGCTCACGTGTTTGTGGCATTGGACCATCAGCAGCTGAACATACTAAAATTGCACCGTCCATCTGAGCGGCACCAGTGATCATGTTTTTAACATAGTCTGCGTGACCTGGACAGTCTACGTGTGCATAGTGACGGTTTGGTGTTTCGTATTCAACGTGAGAAGTTGAAATAGTAATACCACGTGCTTTTTCTTCTGGAGCATTATCGATTTCATCAAATGCTTTAGCTTGACCACCATAAGCATCTGCAAGCACTTTTGTGATCGCAGCGGTCAATGTTGTTTTACCATGATCAACATGACCAATTGTACCAACATTCAAGTGCGGCTTTTTACGTTCAAATTTTTCTTTAGCCATTATTTACTCCAACGTTTTATTAACAAACCCAACATGGTGCTCACAACCAGACTTGAACTGGTGACCTCTCCCTTACCAAGGGAGTGCTCTACCGACTGAGCTATGCGAGCTTCAATATTTTTTAATTTAATTAACTATACACCTTACAAATCCCTTTGGAGCGGGTGATGGGAATCGAACCCACACTATCGGCTTGGAAGGCCGAAGTTCTACCATTGAACTACACCCGCAAATGGGAAGAAATTCGTGGTGGAGGGGGCAGGATTCGAACCTGCGAAGGCTGAGCCGTCAGATTTACAGTCTGATCCCTTTGGCCGCTCGGGAACCCCTCCAGCGTGCTGGGACCAATCATAGGGGTTTAGTTTTTAAAAATCAACTTTTTTTCATCGATTTTTTTTCCTATAATTGTATGCACCGGATTTGAATAACTTAAGCAGTTAAGACGGGTGCAAGTATATACGAAGAAACACAGATTTTACCAGTATTTTTTTATGCTATTTTTGCTTTTTTTCAGCATTTTAAGTCATGGTGAAATCTATCAATGGCACGACAGCGGTGGCAATGTTGTTTTCTCAAACTCCCCGCCTACTGAAGACCAACCACACCATACGGTTTTTACTGATGATTTAAACATTATCTCTCCCCAAAAGCCCTCAAAAAACAGTAGCAAAGGTGACAATAAAAATAAAATGAATGATATTGAGCTTAGGACAAGTTCTATATTAATAGATAAACCAAAACAAGAAGATCATGAAAACCTTAAAACCATCAATATTACTATCATATCCCCAGAGGATAATGCCCACATTCATAACTTTAATTCCATTATCTCTTTAACTACCACTCCAACTTTATCTAAAAACGATCAAGTTTATGTCACCATTAATGACAACCAATTTTATGCAGTCTATCAAAACAACACATGGAACATACCACGACCAGAATACCCAGGCAAAAACAAAATCACTATTTTTGGCAAAACGCAAAGTAATGAAACCTTCTTCTCAAATCCAATAATACTGTATGTGCATAACAATCATCTGAAAAAGAAATCTAGGTAGTGTTTTACTTTATCATTTTATATGTCCGACCCCATTCAATTCGGTTGAGATAAAGACCAATTACAGTATTATGCATTAGTTCACTTTTTGAGAAATAGATAGTTTTTCTTGCCTTGGCTATCCCACTGTTTTGGGAAATGCTACCGTATAAAAGTAACTCTAAATGCACTGAAAAATCGAGAATCTTTTTCAGGCACTTAAAGGCAGAGGTTTTAATTTTGAAGATACGCATTTGAACGACTTCAATAAGATTTCAAAGTTAATGGCACTGCTTACTGTCGGCGTTGTGTCGGTTCATAAAGTTGGTGAATACAAAGACGCCAAGATAGTGTAAAAAGAGTTTAGCTATTTTCGTTATGGCTTCGACATGATTGCTAATGCCTATCAAACAGAGCTTTTTCCTTGAAAATTAAAATTGTATAAACTTAGAATGGAAATACAAGTAGAATGTGGTAATTGGAAGGAATAAAATGTTTCAAGAAGGAATTTATTATCATAAAGTGGAATTGATTGAATTTTGTAAGCAGGCAAATATTCCTTATATGAATCTTTCCAAACTTGAATTAGAATATGTTTTAAAACATTTTGCACAAACAGGGAAGGTACTAGATATAAGACGAAAGACAAATAAAATAGCCGGTGATTTTCCTTTAAAATTAGAAGCAATCATTTCTCCTAATTTTAAAATAGGTTTCCGGGAAAGAGGTTTTTTTGCAAAATATATTCCAGCTTTTAAATACAATATTCGTTTTAATGCTTGGATGAAAGAAAATAAGGGGATTAAAACCTATAAAGAAGCGATTGCTATGTATCATCAATTGGTAAATATGAAAAATGAAAACATTTCTCCTCAGTTTAAATACATGACTTATATTCGTGATTTTTTTAATGCATATCCTGATAGGAGTAAAGCAACCGCCATTAAATGTTGGAAGATAAAAAAAACTATGCCTAATAGGCATTTTTTTGAACCTTCTGATTTAACTCTATTGGAGGGCAACAATAATATTGACTAATATTATTGTCAAATTTATTAATATGAATTTTATACACTATATCTGTCATCATAAAAACCTAACTGAACTAAATACAGTTTCATAATTTTTTCCTTGATTATAAATTCCTGATAGGTTTGAGTAATAATGTCTACCACACTACGATAATGTTTTCTAGATCACCTTAAGTTTTATTTTCCTGGAGCAGGGTACGAAATTGCTGGAAGTTTGATATAGTTACGGTAAAAAAATTGGTTCATGGAACTCAAACACAAACTAATTCTCTTAGCTTACACGAAGATAGCTATTCATTGGATTATGTTGATTTTCGTCTCTTTCAAGAGCCTGATACAGCATTTCATCTTCCGAGGATCTCAAAACGGATGACTTAAGTGTACATTGATTACTTGCACACTCCTTTAAACGAGCCCTTAGACAACCCTGAAATGCCTCATAACTGACGTCTTTGTTTTTAACAAGGTTTAAAAAATCTTGATTTAATGTTTCTGCAACTTCGTCTGTAACGTTATAAACCTGACCATTAAACTGAATATTTGTACCACCATAGCCAAATATTTTCTTCACATTTTGAGATGACTTATTACACAAAGATTCCAATAAAGCTGTTTTCTTATCTAGCAACTCTATATCCTGTAGAACACTTTCAAACCAATTACTATCTTTCAGTGTAGTTAAGGTTAAGGTGCGAAGATACTCTTTCCTATACTCAGCCTCTAAAGTACTATAAATGTTATAACAGTCGACCCTGGTCTTAGTTAGCGATGGCAATTTATCTTTAATAGCGTTGACATAGTTGTTCCTATACCTAACATCCAATGTTTCATAAAAGCGGCAAAAGTCAAACCTTGTCTTAGTTAGAGATGGCAGTTTATCTTTAATGGCATCGACATAATTGTTTGTATAGCTATTAAAAAGAAAGCTATCTAAAAGTTTATAAATATCCTCAAAGTCATTTCTTGTATTAGTTATAGATGCTAAGTTATTGTTAACAGCATTAAAATAACGATTTCTATCACTGGTGGGCAGCTGACCATTAAAGATACTAGATAAATCTACACCATCAGATAAGGTATTATAAATTTTTTTAAAGTCGTCTCCAGTATTGGTTATAGAAGGTAACCTACATTTAGTAGTTTGAAAATAACTAATCAGCTCTGATTTCGAAAAGAAAGTATCTAAAAGATCATAAATTTTTTTAAAGTCATCTCCAGTATTAGTTATGGAAGGTAGTTTGGTCTTAACAGCCTCAAAATAGCTGTTTCGCTCTGATTTCCAAAAAAAAGTATCTAAAAGTTTATAAATATTTTTAAAGTCATCTCCAGTATTAGTTATGGAAGGTAGTTTGGTCTTAACAGCTTCGAAATAATTGTTTTTATTACTATCATCTAAATTGCTATAAATCTTGTAAAAACTATCTCCATCTTTAGTAAGAACGTTTATAGTTATATTTAATAATCTTTCTTTTAGGTCACCAGTGGTATGTGGATCGTTTATTTGATTAGCAATCGCTTTATATATATTTTCATCTTCTTTTATATGCTTCTGGATTTCCTGTTTCGCCTCATCACTCAACCTATTCCAAATCGCTAAAAAATGTTTTGGGTACAACAATATATTGCCAAATATATCTTCTTGATTCATTTCATCAACAGATATATCAGAAACTTGCTGCAATATAGTTTCTAAGTCAGAAATATTAATACTTTCCGCATTGTCATAAACAGACTTCATTATTAATTTTCCATTTTGGAAAAAGCATGTAAGGTCCAAGGGAAGGGCGTCTATTGTTTTTATTTTTCCTTCATTTTGTAGTTTTCCTATTTCCGCTGTTATTTCTTTATATCGATTATTAAGTTTTTTTAACGTCTCCTCATTCCTTTTAGAATCTTTTGTTTCTATAAACTCTTTATCTAAAATAGATTCTAATTCTTTAATAACTGCCTTGAGCGCTTTTGATTTTAAATCAACACAACTACCATCATCAAGTTGGCGTATTTGCGTTACAAGTTTTTCCATCGCCTGCCTATTTTCACTAGTTCCAATGCTTATTAAATTTAAAAAATCGTCCTTATAATAACTCTCCCACTTTCCTCTAAATTCACCAATTGCAATCGATGCACCAACTCCTGCATACCCTTCTGAACCATATCTACCATTTACACCATTATCAAATAAAGCATTTGCAAGTTTAATAAGCTCTGCTTTTAGAGAGTGCCCACTTTCCTCTACTTCTTTTATCTCGTTTTCTAAATTATATGCTTCTCTGATTAAAGAGTTTGAGTTCAAGATACGCTCAAAAAAATCTGAATTAACTGTAATCCTTTTCGGATCATAGGTTTCTTTATACTCATATACTTGTTTCAAATTCTTAATAGGGAAACTTATTATGTTATCAACGTTTACTAAATTGTCCGCACCATAAAAATGCTGTTGATAAAATGCGATAAGTGTTTGTAAAGAATTTTTATATCCTTTATAAGAAACATATTCATCCCAATTCTTTTTATCCTCTATATTGTACCGATCGTCAGAGACAAAGTGTATTTGCGTATTAGGTAAAAGTAACGATAAAGGCGAAATCTTAAATTTGTCAGCAATATCAACCGTAATTTTTAAAATAGCCTTACTAATTTCTGATTCGGGATTCATAGTCAAAAAGGATGAGGTACCTTTTGTTTTATTATAATATTCCTTATATAACGCTTTAATTTTCTCTAAGTCATTTTCTGCTTTGATTAAATTATCACACAAAGTATTAAACTGCACTAAGGCACTACCGGTGATGACCTCATCCTTGCTGTATGTCTTTTTATGGTGAAAGTGCACTACTTGATTGATTTCATCTTGTATTTTTTTAATATCATTCATATGATTAACCTTTTTTATTTCAAATAATTATTTTGAATTTTCATGCAGAATTATTATTGTATTCTATCTAAATTTAAAGGTGAGGAATTGAAAAAGGACAAAATGTTGCTTATTTTTAAGCATTAGAGTTCTTTCCAAACCGTATTTAATCTAGCAAAATAGCTATTTAAAAATTAAAGGTGGATATGATCAATGAGATGGGAAACGATAAACAAGTTAGCAGCAGATGAGTTTCGTCGTTTAACAG